>CAYMHX010000245.1:0-3765 GCA_964390325.1 uncultured Roseburia sp.
CTCGCTAGGAGAAATCAGCATAGCTGATTTCTCAGTTCGCACCTCAATTATAGATAAATAGTAACTATTCAGCACAGCTCAAAACACTTACTGTTTTGAGCGTAAGAACATGATTTAGGTGTGAGCTAAATAACCTAAAAAATCCCACTACCTACATTTCTGTAAATAGCGGGATGAAAATTTTATATCAGCATACAAACCTCAACATCAATATCATTCCATTGACTTTTCCGCCTGTGTGGCTGTGGTACAATAGTGAGTAATAAATTGAACTTTTGAAAACCACTCTGGTACTTTATGTGAAATTCTTACCAACTTTCCGTTTTTACAAATAGCAAATCTTCGAAAACTCTCAGTATTATCATAAAACGCAATCAAATTACACTCTTTCAAAATAAAATTCAATTGCACAAATGTTTCTATATAACGTTTTTCAATATCTTCTTCTGGAATACCATGTCCACCTTGTAAAACTCGGTGCTTTACTCTTTCCTTAGCAATTTCTACAGAATCAACACCAACATAATGCAGTTCAATGAAATAATCTAATGATTTTGCCAGCAGTAAAAACATCACCCGTATTCCTCCAATCTCCGATTTCTCTTACAATTTCATCAACATTCACTCTCGATAAGCCTTTTAGATTATCATCCGTCTGATATAGTGTAGATTTTCCAACACCGTTAACACCTGCTATGATAACGTATTTCTTCATTAAAATAAATTCCTCTCAATCACTTGTTTTTGTTTTTTTTGTAAAAGAAAATCTCCTATTAATTCGTAAAAATCTTTTTCTTCTTCTGTCTCTGCTTCTAAAACCAATTGTAATGTATCTTCTGGCTGTAACATCGAAATATCTTTATAAATTTTACTAAATTTCTTTACATCGCACATTGTCTACTCTCCTAATATCAATTCACAATAGTCTTATTGATACTTCTGTTTTATTTTTACTATTCACCAAAATAGTATATAAATTATAATAACAAAAAAGGTATCATTCTTCAATCCATAAAAAACAACGAGAGCCTTCATTTTGAAAGCTCTCAAATGGGATATGGGAGTGTTGCTCTCCCTGCATTAATGTGCGTATATATCAATTTTTCACTCGTCATTTACGAACCTATCCAATACGCACTGCCGTTCATCTGTAAAATCATTGTCATATAGTTCACCATCTTATACCTCTACTTTCCATTTAAGTTCCATATTTGCTTTTAAAACATATTTTCCTTCAATAGACATCGAAGATGGGATTTCTACAAAGAGTAAAAAAATTAATATCAAATACTTATGATCGTCACTTTACTATAGAATTAACAACTTGTCAACGTCCCTATTCACTGACAATTCTCAATAAAACATAGCTATTGACTGTACAGCACGATAATACAAGAATACACTCAATACCAAGTTAAATGGTAATCCAGCAAATCCAAAGTACCCAATAGCTCCTCCTTCGGCAAAAGCCAGCAATAAATCTTGCTTTTTATATGATTCTACCGCTTTAGAAATATCATAGCCTCTTGCCAAACATATCTCTTGTAAAGAAGTTATTTCGTTATCTTTTAAGCCGCTATTGATTTTCTTTATAATAGCAGTTTCGCTAATCGTCATTCTTGCGGCTTGTTTCTCTACTAAATTAAAGCCTTCTGCAACCACTTTCATACATTGAGCAAATAACTCTGCTTCTGTAATAGAATCTTTTACACTACTTCCAAACTGTTTTACTGGTTCAGGGATAATCTCACTAATTTTATTGCCAGTTTTTGCAATTATTCCTGGCTTAGTAAGCTTCTCATATCGTTCAGTTAATACAGTTAACGAAGATACCTCTTTCTTGTTTAATACTGGTGTTGGAATAATATTACCTGTTACTAAATAAGCATCTTCATCTCTCTTTTCCATGGCAACCTCATAGAAAATCAAATCATCCATATCTACAAGTATTTCACCAGTAGGCTGCGGAAACACTTCTACTCCATATTGTTTTACTGCATTGATAACCAGTTGGATTGTCTCTTCTTTGAAATGAAAACGTTTGTATCTATAACTGCATAATACTCCATAAGCACTTACCTTTTTCTTTCTGCTCTTGCAGCGGATATTTCAGCATTGATTTCATCAAGAGACATCTCAGGTACATCTGTAGCCTGCTCTCTCAATGCATAAAATGCATTCTTAGCTTCAGCTCTTGTTATTGTCGTTTCTGGTAATGTTGCCTCAAAAGGAAGTCCTTTAACCATTTTACTTCTAGTCATAAACATACGGAAAGCTGTTGGTAAATCCATACCAAGTGTTTCATAGATTTCTGCTACTTCCTGTTTTAATGCTTTATCTGCACGAAATTGAATCAATACCTGTTCTGCCATAATGATTCCCTCCTCAATATACTATGTGTAGTTGTTTTGCATGTGTTTGTAATATTATTACATGCGAATATAAGAATTTTATCAATAGACTCACAAAAATAAAAACCTCACCAAGTAGCATACCACTACCTGATGAGGTTCATTTGAATCGTTATATTACCATCCAGACTTCAATTTCGATGTCTCTCCATTGATTACGTCTAAGATATCTACCATATTTGTGTCAACAGTAAAATCGACCAACATATACCTGCAGTGATACTCAGGTTTGCAAACAACCCCAGCACCATATCGGACCGCAATTAAGTTAGTTACTACTAACTTCAAATTCTTTTGTAGCATATTACAAAAAAACACCTTTGTCAATCAAACAAAATTTGCCAAAAATACTTCCCTTTATTATGATTAAACTATCTACATTTCTGATTAGTTCACTTGATATCCAGCCTTAGTAACAGCAGCTATAATTTCATCATCTGCCACCTCGCGTTCCATAGAAACAACAAGTTCTTTTTTTCTAAGATTAATTTTCCCTGCTACACCCTCGATATCATTTACATATCGAAGCACTCTGGCTTCACAGTTTTCACATATCATACCTTCTACGATATAGGTCTTTGTCGCAATTACTTTTTTTAGTTTTTTCTTTGAAATATATGTATTTCCGCCACCGCAACAGCCACTTTTTCCTTTAAAATGATTTATAGTGGAAATCACACCAACTACAATCACTACGGCTAAAATACCAATAATAATTAAATCCTGCATCACATTTACTCCATCTTCCTCTAGTTAGTTTTATCTAACTGATTATAAAACAACTTTTTCTAAATGTAAAGGAAAACACCCACAATCACACATATTACGAATGCAATCTTCATAATCTGCCTCAATTCTTTTTTGCAACAATCGTGTAAATAAACGTCGTAATATTTTCCCCTTTTACAATCTCAAATCCATTTCGCTTTAAATCGCGAATGGGTTTATTCAAATAAGAAACATTGTTCGTCTTTGATTGGTTTTACATTTGCATATTTAATTGCACATATCCCAATATTCTTCACCTGCTTTCTTTTACGTTAATTATCTTTTGCCCCATACAATAATCCCATACGCACACCTATTCTTTATTCTTTTCGAAGAATGAATTTAGCACTTCCTCGCACAAAACGTTCTCTATTCATTGAAGGAAACGAAATATATTTTGCTGCATTTGTTTCCAGCGATTTCCCTTTTATCTCATACCCTTTTGCTGTTAAAATTTGCAGAAATTCCTCGTATATAGATGAATCCCGGATAGCAGAATTAATATCTTTCCGTATCTCGGATTTCCACGAAGAATTTGATTTTTCTGCCTGCCATTCAATATGCTTTTGTCCTCGTTTTTCTCCTG
>CAYMHX010000246.1:0-3753 GCA_964390325.1 uncultured Roseburia sp.
GGGATTTATCTGGAATGGCTGGATTTTTTTGAACGCATTGATGGCAGAAATGATGTTAAATATAAAATCATTACTTATCGGGAAGACCTTATAGATGAGGGAGTAAATGTGCCATTTAGCATGAAATGGGCATTTCAAATGGCAAAGGAATATTTAGAGAGCAAGGAAGAAAGTCAAGAAGGATTTGTTCAGATACAAGAAGAAGATAAAGTGCCTTTTGATGATTTTGACCGAATTATAGAAGAAGCTGAGAAAGAATATCAAGAAGAACTTCATAAAAAACTGTGGATTGAAGAAGACCTTCGGATGGGTTCTGCATGGCTGGATTTAGTTCTTATGCTTGCAGGTACGGATAATCCAAGGGTTTCTAAAGGGAAATTTGCAGGAAGATATTTTGCTCCTTCGTTATATATTCTGCTTCTTTATCTGATTTTAGATACGGATAAGGTCTTAGATGAAGTATTTGAACGGCATGAATTATTATCTCAAAAAAAGCTGAGTGTTTTAGAGAAAGAAAATTGGTATGATTGTATTCGATATGAACTATTTCGCTCTGAAGAATATAAAGAATTAAAACAAAGATTTGAAACCTATGACTTCAATAAGCTGGAATTAAATGAACTCTGTCATCGCAATAGACAGTATATTGAAGGAACGAAATTATTAAATAAAGAAGAAGCTTACAAAAAAATGCAGGAGTTTCTGAGTCAGGGGAAGCATACGATTGTACAGCTTTATGAAGAATTAACAGAAAATCCGATTTATAAAAAAGCCTTGGAAATCATTACAAGTACCTTTCCAAATCCTGATTTGAAAAAGGTTGTAGAAAAGCTTGAGAAAGAAAAAGAACAGGAAAATAAGACAGCCTATTTAGAACAGATAGTAAGAAAAACAGGAGAAATCCGAAAGGCTTTAAAACAAGTCGTTATTGGACAAGATGAAGCGATACATAAATTAGAACGTGCCTTTTTCCATAATGAAAAGGTCAGAAGAAGCAAAAAGACAAGAACACCTAAGAGTGTGTATCTGTTTGCGGGGCCTCCGGGAGTTGGGAAAACTTATATGGCAGAACATTTTGCAAGAGAATTAGGAATGAGCTACCGCAGATTTGATATGACAACTTACGGTTCTCATAATTCTATGGAGGAAATTGTGGGAATTTCTTCTTTTTATAATAATTCTAAAGCGGGAGTGTTGACAACCTATGTCAATGATAATCCCAGAAGTGTCTTATTATTTGATGAGATAGAAAAAGCAGATATTAGCGTATTAAGGCTGTTTTTACAAATTTTAGATGAAGGAATTTGCTTTGACAGATATTATGATAGAAATGTGTCATTTCGGGACTGTATTATTATTATGACAACGAATGCAGGAAAGCAGCTTTATGAAAATGCAGGAAATGAAAATCTGACTGAGCTTTCTGACCGTGTTATTATTGATGGATTGATAAAAGATGTAGATAAGCAAAATAATCGTCCGATTTTTCCACCTGAAATTGTATCGAGAATGGCATCGCATACGATTATTATGTTTAATCATTTAAAGGCAGATGCGATTCGGCTTGTCATTAAAAATGACATTGAAAAAATTTTAGAGGAAACAAAGAAAAGTTATGGCTTTGATATTTCCAGAGGCAGTGATATTTTAGCGGCAACGGTACAATATTCGATTGGCGGTAGTGGTGATGCGAGAAATGCATCAAAACTGGCAGGGAAATTAATTGATAAAGAAATTTATGAATTATTTTTAATTTTGGGTGAAAAGTATGGAAACAAAAGAAATGAAAAATTAAAACAGGTAAGCTGGGAATGTGATTTTACAGATTGTTCTGATGAAATTAGGCAGTTTTATCTGGGAGAACGAAATTGTATTGTACCGATTTTAAAAGATACGGATAAGGAGTATCATATTGCAGTTTCATCAATGTTGACCGTAAAAGTCGTTCGAGATACAGATGCTTTTATGGAAATTGTGAGGAATGAAAATGTATTATTTGCCGTCATTGATTATGTGTACGGCATGGCAGAAGCGGAAGTTAGTATCAATATCGCAGATGCAAAGACAATCGGACAGAAAGCGTTTCGGATTTTAAAAGAAGAAAATACTGATATTCCAATTTATCTATCTAAGAACGATAGTTTTTATTTGTATTCCGAAAGTGAAAAAAATACTCTTTTAAAAATGGGTGTAGAAGGTTTTGTTGACGAAGAAAATTTGGCAGAGCAGATACAAAAAGTGTATCGGGATGTCTGCTGTAAAAATGCGATGGAAGTGTTATCATTACGTCATCAGATATTAACTTATGCGACTAGAAAAGAAATCAATGAAACCGGAACATCAGCAAAAATTATTTTTTACAATTTAAAATTGGAATTGGCAGTGGATGCCGAAGATAAGGATAGCTTGATTTCAGATGAATTACGCCCTGATAAAAAATGGGAAGATATTTATGTCTCAGAGGATGTAAAAAACGAATTGGAATTTTTTGTTAAGTATTTAACAAATGCAAAGGAATATGTAAAAACAGGTGTTAGAATCCCAAGAGGAGCATTGATGTACGGACCGCCGGGAACTGGAAAAACGTCGCTTGCAAAAGTAGTTGCCTCGGAATCTAAAATTAATTTTTTATCCGTAGGTGCAGATGAATTAAAAAATGGCGGTGTGGAAAAGGTGCATCATATTTTTCGAGTGGCAAGAAAATATGCACCAGCCGTACTTTTTATTGATGAAATTGATGCAATTGGTGTAACAAGAGTACAGACTGGTGCGAATGCTGTTTTAAATGCACTTCTTACCGAAATGGATGGATTTAAACGTATCAATACCAAACCTGTATTTGTGATGGCAGCAACGAATTTAAGAGGAATTGATGCTGCATTGGAGCGAAGATTTGACCGAAGTTTTATGGTAGGTTTGCCAAATGAGGAAGGCAGAAGGTGGATATTGGAAAAACTTTTAAAACGTCATGTGGAAAAGTTTCGGATTTCGGAAAAAGAAATCGAAAGTATTGTAGTGCGTTCTAAAGGGCTAAGTCCTGCTGATTTGGAAAATATAATTGAAACAGCGTTAAGGGAAGGAATTCGTAACGGAACTGTGATTGAGGATGCGATGTTGGATGAAATTTTCGAACGTTGTAATTTTGGCGAACGAAAGGAACAAAATTCAGAAAAAGAAATGGAACGTATCGCATACCATGAAGTCGGACATGCATTGATAGAGCTGTATTATGGTCGTGAACCCGAGCATATGAGTATTATTGCGAGAGGAAATTATGGCGGATATGTTGCGGCAGAACAGATAAAGGAGAATCCAACCAAAGAACGATTGCTGCAAAGAATTTGTATGTGTTTGGGAGGAAGGGCAGCAGAACTGGAAGTTGGTTATGGAATTACGGTTGGTGCGGCCTCAGATTTAGCAAATGCAACGAAAATTGCTACATGGATGGTTTGCGAATATGGAATGTATGAAGACGAAATAGGACTTGCTGTAATAACCGAAGAAGAATTTAAAACAGATAGAGAAGCAAAGATGCTGGTAAATCGCATTTTAAAAGAACAGTTAGAACAGGCACGCACGATTATTAAGGAAAAAAGAGAAGCAGTAGAAAGACTTGTTTTGGCACTTTTGCGTAGTGAGAAAAAATATTTAACAAAGAAGGATATTGTGGAGATATATAAAAACAAAAAAACGTAACGATTCAGAGTCAAGCTCGAAAACACTTTGTGTTTCCTCGCTGTGGCTTCTCGCCAA
>CAYMHX010000247.1:0-3719 GCA_964390325.1 uncultured Roseburia sp.
ACATGATTCAGGGATTGATTTTTGCTTTGCGAAGCAAATTTTCATGCAAAAATCACTCGTTGCTGGTCACGGAGTGAACAGTAACTTGCATTACATAAATAATAAATACCCATTACTGCTTCATCTGTCTGAACAATATTTAAACCTGACTGATAACCTACTAAGCTAAGACTTGCTGCAATACCTGTAGAAGCTACTGTAGAACCGATTTTACGGCTGAAGGTATATAAACTGTACATACTTCCGTCACTACGAACACCAGTTTTCCATTCACTATAATCCAAACAGTCAGAAACTAACGCCCAGATTAACATTGTAAATGCTGTCTGTCCAATCATTGATAAAATATTTAAAGCAGTATAAACAATTACATTTTCAATAAAGAAGAACAATTTTACTGCACTAAATACTAAACTGATGGCACTTGTAATTAAGATAACATTACGTTTGCCAAATTTCTCAACAAGCTTTGGAATCATTGGGAACACCACAATCATAAATGGCATTGCTGCCATAGTTGAAATTAAAATCATATCTGTATTGTGGTAAACTTCTTTATAAATATAGCTGTATGTCTGGCTGGAACCTGTTACTGTAAGCATAGAACCAATCGTTGCCACCATAACACCGATTAATGGACGATTTCGTAATGCAGCTTTGATAACCTTGCCGTATTCAAATTTTTCGCCTTCTTTTCTTTCTTCACGCACACGTTCTTTTGTAAAAGTACAAAGTACGAGATAACTGATGATACATGCAAATATCGTATTTATTTTATATGCTAGAATTAGCGATATATTATGCAGCGACTTCTTGGTACAAAAGCTCAATCCATGCAAAAGGAGATAGTAAACTTCGTCAACTACCCACGACCTAAAGGTCATGGGCTTGTAACTGCCCAGTCGTAGTAACGGCTTACGCCTCCGACCTTTCATCTCCAATAGGCATTACTATCTAAAGTGGCGTTACATCATAGGGTAGTTGACAGCACCCTTTACGACAAAGTTTACTCTGCCGTAACTGTATCAGGTACTTGACTATCTTCAAGATAGTTGATTCCCATGCGGTACAGATTCATAGCTCCAATGCGGTCATCGTTTGACTTATAGTCACAGTTTTTACAAGTAAACAGATGTATCTTCTTATTACGGTTCGCCTTTTCAATATGTCCGCAAATAGGGCAACACTGACTTGTATATCGAGGATTAACCTTAATAACAGTTGACTGCCTCTGTTTCGCTTTGTAAATAAGTTTTTGCTCAAGGTCATAAAAAGACCATGATACAGATACATAACGGTCTTTTGCTCTGACACGTTCTGTGGCATTACGAACCCCGGACAAATCTTCAAGGACAAAGAGTGTATGCTTTGGGTTTGACTCAACGAGTGCCTTTGATACCTGATGGTTTACATCTTGCATCCAACGGTTTTCTCGCTGACCGATAGCTTTCATCCTGCGTCTTGCAGAAGGAGTCTGACGCATTTGGAGTTCTTTGCGAAGTTTAGAATAGTGTGCACGTTTCTGTTTGATAGCTTTACCGCTTACAAAGTTAGATTTGTGCTTACTATCATAAGTAGCAACGACAAAGTTAATCCCTCTGTCAATACCTATCACATTACAGATGTCAGAAATATTACTTTCTTCGATATCATAAGTAACAGGAATATGTAAAAAATACTTGCCATGTTTCTTTACGAGTTTGGCAGTTCCAAATTTATAGATTGCGTGGTTAAAATATTTCGACATACCTTCAGCAAAATATGGCAGTTTGACACGACCATTTAGTGTATTCACTGAGAAACAGTTTTGTGTGAGGGAATAATCCCTATTCCAAACAAGGTCATACTGTGTTTTTTTGAAAGTTGGCTGAATCCACTCTTTTTGATTTTCGAGAATGGCTTTATATCTTGCAATAACAGTCTTAAAAACAGACTGAGACATTTGTGATTTAAGACCAAACTTCTCTCGTAAAGTAGCGTACAAAGCCTTGTTAAGTGAGAACTGTTTTAAATCGTGAGTACGGAATACATACTCAGAAACATAATTACAGGCATCAGAATAAGCAGACATAGTTTCATCAAGTAAAACCTTGCTGTCTGTACTAACCGATATCTGAATTTTAGCTGTAACTGTCATCTGTTCCATAAACGCACCTCTTTGATATTTCACTAAATATATGATATAATAATTATTAGTGAAAATCAATATATTTGAGGTGTTTTTATGGATAATAGATATAATCGCCATAACAGGCGTAAGTTTAGTCTGAAAGTGCATATCGTTCTCGTCACGAAATATCGCAAACAATTACTTAATGGTTCTATCGCTGACGATGTAAAGCAAAAAATATACGATATTTGCAATTCCAGAGGTTATGACATTATAGCTATGGAAACTGAAAAAAACACATACATTTTCTTATAAGTTACGATACCACAGATAGGGTTTGCGATATTGTAAAACTTATCAGACAGCAGACCACATATTATTTATGGCAGAAATATTCAAACTTCCTATCTAAGCAGTATTGGAAAAAGAAAATCTTTTGGTCAGATGGCTACTTTGCCTGTAGTATAGGTGAGGTATCATCAGAAACCATACAAAAGTACATCGAGAACCAAGGTTAATGACTACAAATTTACAAGGCTCCTCCCACCGCCCAAGGGCAGTGGGAGGAGCCTATGACGAACGAAAGGATTTTATTTATGAAACTTTCCCAAAACCCTGAACTAAAAAAACAACTTTTGGGATTTATGAGCAGCGATAACCGAAATTTCTATCAAGAACTGGAAATGGATTCTCCTTATGTAAATACACATAAAGATGTCAGCTATGCTCCTGAAAATCTACAGTTACACAGCCATTCTTTTTTTGAAATTATTTATTGTGAAAGTGGAAATATTCAATATTTAATAGCAGACAAGCGTTATCGAATTCATGCAGGTGATATTATTTTAGTGCCACCCTCTATCAGCCATCGCCCTCTTTTTTATGAAAAAAATGACAGAACCTTACTCTCGTATTGTCCTTTGGATTAGTACAGAGTTTTTACGAGGACTTTTGTCAGCCTGTCCAGAAGATATTTTATCTCGTCTTTACTCACAAGAACATTTTCTTCTGCGAACAGAGGGTACTTCCTATAAATATTTAGAACATTATTTTAAACAGGGACTTAAAGAAACGACAAATTCAGCTCCGCTTTGGGAAGTTTCTTTATACGGAAATACGGCTGTACTACTGGGACATTTATGCCGAGCCTTACTTTCTTTGGGAAATATCTTCCCGATTGAAAAACAAGAAGAGATTGATAAAATTATCACATACATAGAAAAAAATTACTTCAATAAAATTACATTAGAAGACACAGCCAAAGCATTTCATATCAGTACCAGTACCTTAGGAAAATTGTTTTATCGAAAACTTGGCATTAGTTTTTATCAGTTTGTGACACAACGCCGTCTGATTCGTGCAAAGCTCCAAATTGAAGAAGGATATTCAATGGAAGAAGCTGCACTTAGCTGTGGTTTTTGCGATTATTCGGCTTTTTATCGTGCATTTAAAAAGGAATACGGCATTTCACCGAGAGAATATAAGAAATTGGCTTCTCGAACATTAGAATAAGATGAAATACGAAGTATTTTCGAGTTTGGTTCTGAATAGTTACGATAATATAAAACGAGGGTGTACATACACCCTCGTTTTACTTGTCCTATGAAAG
>CAYMHX010000248.1:0-1936 GCA_964390325.1 uncultured Roseburia sp.
TTTTGCTCTAGCCTCAATTAACATTAACTGTTCTATACTAACACAATTTTTAAGTTCCTCCATAAATTTTGTCAGTTCTCTTATACAATTAGCCAATTTCTCCTGTTTTTTATGTTTATGAAAATACTTTACATTTTCTCTCTGATTATGCAATGAGGCTAATTCTATCTTTTTTGCTATTTCAAGACGTTTCTGTACATCATGATACAAAACAGATTGTTTCAACATAGTTTTTGCTGATTTATAGTGATTTGCTGTTGAAAAACACCCAACATATTCTCCATATTTATCATAAATATTTACTTGCAGCTTCTTCTTTTTCGCATATTCAAAAAATGTACTTCCAAATATTACTTGTGAATATATGTTAATAGAACCACAAGTTTCTACTGGAAGATAATATTTCTTTTCTTCATTTTCAAATAAAATGGTATAATCTCTTTTTGTCAAAATTCCATCATTTATTAAATGATAATTTCGGTCAATTTTCTGAATAGCTGAAACTGTCCACTTATTATAATAACTATTTGTCTTATAATCGTACCGTTTTATATATACTTTTTTCTGATTTTTTGATTTATAAAATTCATATCCTAAATATCTTCTAGATAATGCCGAATAAACACCACTTTTTTCTTTATTATATTTAAGAGCAAATTCATTCCAAAGATAACTCCGTACTTCTTGGAAAATACACTCTGCTTCTGTACGAGTCTTACAGTATAGATTAATATTATCAGAAAAACGACAAAACAAGTATTTTTCTTCCATATAATCATCAAACTCATTCATATAAACATTGCTCAAAAGAGGACTAATGGGACTGCCTTGTATCAAACCTTTTCTATTTATTATCCTATCATTGTCATTCTGCACAGTTATATATAAATATTTTTCAATCAATTCCAATAACTCTTTTGAAACAATTTTATCTTTTAAGACTTCTATTAATTTTTCCAAATTAATATTATCAAAAAATTTTTCAATATCAATTTCTACTACCCACTCATTACCTAATTCAATATATTTTGCTGCCTGCTTTGCAGCTTCCTGTGTTCCTTTTTCTTCTTGATAAGCAAAGCTAAATTTAGAAAACTTCCCATTCCATAAAGGCGTTATTTCTCGCTTTATTACATCTAATATCACTCTATCTGTACATGTATATTTAGAAATTATTCTCTTTTTTCCATTTCTTTTTAATAATTCTACTGTTTGTACTGCATCAGGTATATAAGTTCCATTCCAGATATTTTCCAGAATATTCTCCTGATTCATTTTCCAATATTCTTCATACTGACTTACAAAAATACCATCTATTCCACAACTTTCTTTTTTCTCCAAAAGTCCCTGTATGGAACGCATTACATTTTCTTCACAAAAAATTGATTTCAACTTTTTCACCACTATAGAATATTGTCACTTCCTTTTATGACACCTATTTTTTCTTTGCTTGTAAATTTCAAATTTTGAATTTTATAAATACAAATTTCATCTTCCGAACATTTAATAATCTGTGCCAGTTCTAACTTCATCTGATTTAACTTTCCCTCTGTAATCATTCCTTCAAAAACTGACTTCTGTACATGAGTCAAATATTTCCGACAGGTTTTCATTACCTTTGTAACTCTTTTGGTTGATACATCATAAGTAACAATTACAAACATATTTTTCTCCATAAAAAAAGGCAGAAATACTCTGCCTAAATTTTAAATATTCTTTTCATACTTAATGTCACAAATTAAACCTATCTTATTCATTTCGGTACTAATTATTCCCATATTATTACTCCCAAAAAATAAAACTTACTAAACCTATGATATCAAATACACCTTACTATTGCTCACTATATCGAGCTTTCTCCACTTTATAATGAACTCCAAGCCCGCATTGAGAACTTTATGATAACTATTGCTCACTATATCGAGCTTTCTCCACA
>CAYMHX010000248.1:2036-3684 GCA_964390325.1 uncultured Roseburia sp.
ACTATTGCTCACTATATCGAGCTTTCTCCACAACAGTGTTTTCAACATTTTCTTTATTCATCATATCATATCTTCCCATTTTTTCAACCATTTTCTCAAAAAAAGTCGGTCAACCTATTTTTACCTATCTCTAAGAAATCCAGTATTTTCAAGGCTTTGCAGACTTTTCTCAAACTTCTCATTTTTAGTGGTGAGGTTGACCAACTTTTTTAATAATTAAAGTGTCTTTACCATACACCCTTTCTTAAAAAAGCAAATTCCATATTTTAATATCTCCCGACACCCTTCCTTTCGAAGCCTCTGCTCATATTGTTTTTCTTCTATCTGCTGTAATGCCTTCTCACACATTTCTTCCATTTTATCAATATCTTCCGTAACCTTTAATTCTAAAATAATTCCACGCCCACGAAATATCGTTTCCTGCAGCATAATGTCACTTCTGCCAAGTCCTGTTTCTTGATTAGAATATACAATATATGTTTGAAAACATTTTAAAATCCCTGTCAAAAATCCATGATAATAACTTTCTTTATAATCATAAAAACTAATGGTGTCTCTCAACTGTTCCGATAAAAAATTGCCAAATTTTTCACAATCTCTATCTTCCATTGCTTTTAGTAATGGTGTCATATCTGTTTTTCGTATTTTTTTATCAAACCATGATAAAATCGTATTTTTATAAATATAAGAAATTTCTGCATTGGGAATTGACATACTAAGATACATCAATTCTCCCACTTGTCTTTCTCCACATTTTTTTAAATAGCCTGTAAAAAACAAAAAATTCCAGAGATTATCTTGCGAATCATAAATATCACCATAAGTAATATCTTCATGAATTGGTTTTTCAATCGTTCCTCCGTCAATCAAACGTTCTATTTCGCTGCGTACCTGTGTATCAGCACGTTCGACCAATTCCCTCACAATACTGTTTGAGGAAGTATTCGACCAGTAAGGCTTTGCAAACTCTGTCGTACCATCTGCGATATTATATACAAAGTTTATCATACTCCATGGATTATAAACTTCTGCTTTTCCAAAAAGATAACCATCATACCATTTTTTCACTTCTGATTTATAAGTTCCAATTTCATAAAAATCCAGCATTTCTTCCACTTCACTTGAAAGAAAACCAAAATGCTCACCAAATCCTTTACTTAAAATAGAAATTACATTCAGATTGTTCAAACCTGTAAAAATACTCTCTTTACTAATCCTAAGACAGCCAGTTATCACTGCAAACGCCAGATGATGATTTGTCTTTAAAACCGATTCAAATAAAGAACGGATAAACTCTATCATTTTATCATAAAAACCTTTAAACCACGCATTTTCCAATGGTACATCATATTCATCTATTAAAATAATTGTCGGTTTTCCATGATAACGTTCTAAACAATCCGATAAAAATTCCAGTGCTGTTGTATATTGCTTGTATTCTCCTTTCCACATCATAATTTCATAATACTTCTTTTTTTCTTCTTCCTTCAAAACACTTGATTTCATCACATATTCATGTCTGCGATACTCTTTTGCAATTTCATCTACAAGACAACTATATGCCACTTCAAAGTTCGGCTGTTTTGCCGATTTTAAAGACATTCTAATCACTGGATAAGTTCCTGCATGAGAAAGATATTCTTCTCCC
>CAYMHX010000249.1:0-3676 GCA_964390325.1 uncultured Roseburia sp.
ATCACTTTCTTTTGGTTAAAACAGCAAGTGTTTTAACCTGCTCTGAATAGTTACCATTATCCATAATAAAAAAGAAAAACACTTAACAATTACCTAATAATAATTGGTAGCGTAAAAAATTTTTTTCATTTTACCAAATTTTCGATGTAATGTCTAGAGTCTTGAAATCCTTATTTATAGTCATTTTTACCAAATGTTACTGTTCACTCCGTTGCCAGTAACGATTGATTTTTGCATGAAAATTTGCTTCGCAATGGGATTTTTCTACTCCTAAATCACTTTCTTACGCTCAAAACAGCAAGTGTTTTGAGCTGTACTGAATAGTTACAAAAATTCATTTTTTCTACAATTTTTAATTTTGACATGGCTGAACTGTTACCACGTTATCCGTTTCAATAAAAATTTTAGATTGACAATATAATTCATTACTAGTATAATAACGAAAGTTTTATTTTATTAAAATTTGTAACTATTCAGAGCCAAGGCAATTTTCATAAAATGTAGACATTCAGCTTGCTGAAATGAATATATTTTTGAAAATTTCTTTGGCGAGAAGCCACAGCGAGGAAACACAAAGTGTTTTCGAGCTTGACTCTGAATAGTTACTAAAATTTTATACTAACTATGAAAAGGAGATAAGAAATATCTATGAATGGAACAATTAATAAAACACAGACACAGCATTTATTGCATTACTTTTTATTTGATCCTAATATTTACATATCATTCGTTATAACATTAAAAAGAAAAGATAATCTAACGATAGAAGATATTAAGGAAGCAATCGAAAAAGCATATACGCAAAACGAAACAACGATGTCTAAAATAGTATTAGATAACGGAGAGGCCTATTTCGAAAATATGCCTAAAACCGGCTGCAAAGTTTTCATTGACCAGCGTGACTGGGCAGATATTATCCATGAAAGTGAAAAAAATACATTTAAAATCAATGAGGGCGAGTTTGTCAGAACTTTTATTATTGATAGAAAAGATGAAATTCATTTGTTAATTATGGCACATCATATTTTTGGAGACGGATATTCTCTAGTTCTCTTGTCACAGGATATTTTAAGTAATCTTGCAGGCGAAAGCGTAGAATACAAACCATTAAATAATAATGCTCAAGAGATGTTACCTTCTAAGATAAAATATCCATTTTCAAAAAAGGTAGGAATCAAGTTATTGAACCAGCAATGGAAAAAAACCGGAAGAACATTTACCTGGGAAGACTATTTTGATATTCATGAAAAATTTTGGAAAAACAGACAGAGTTATATTGAGCCGGCAACTATGTCAGAAGAACTGTCAGAAATGAAAGAAAAATGCAAAGAACTGGGAATCACAATAAATAGCTATATCGTTGCAAAACAGTTAGAAAAAAATCCGGAATATAAAATAATTGGTATGCCAATATCCGTCAGAGGAAATAATCGTTCGTTAAGTAACCAAGTAACTGTGATAACTTTTAATTACAAATATAATACAGATATTTCTTTTGAAAAAAATGCAAAAGAAATTCATAATTCTCTGACAGACATTTTGAATGACACTTCCAAAAAATACTTTATAGCTAACAGTCTTTCCTTATTTGAGCCTACTTTAATGGATGGTGGATTAATGGCACAGCATGCAGGTTATAAAAATGAAACCGCTGAAAAAATGATATCTATCATGGCTATGGATGGAGAAAATAAGACACAATTAGGTGTTACAAATTTGGGAAAAATTGATTTCAAAGAAAAATATGATTCATTTGAAGTACATAATATATTAGCAATTGCAGCACCTATGTCTAGTACAAACGATGTAGTATGTGTTTGCACATTCAAAGACAAGATAAATCTTTGTTATACATTTATAAAGGAAACAAATTAATTCTTTCGTTTTACAATAGAGGAAAAATTAGTTAAAGAGATTTTTTCTTAAAATAGCAGCAGGATGGCGTTCTCCAAATTCGATAAATATAAAAAGCAGGTTTCTTGTAACTTAAAACGAGGGTACATACGCACCCTCGTTTCTATTATTATCTCTAACTTTTATGAGAAAATCTCTTATGAGAAGATTGGTTTTAAAGCCGCTGCAAGAGTATCTTTCTGTGCTTGAGCTTCTGCTAAATCTTTTCCTAATGTTGTAAAGTATGTCTTAATCTTTGGTTCTGTACCGGAAGGACGAACGATAGCTTCTGCGCCGCCGTCTAATTTGAAAATTAATACGTTAGCTGCCGGAAGTCCTGTTTCTGCTGTATTCTTGTAGTCAATTACTTTTGTTACAGCATAGCCGCCGATTTCTGCTGGAGGATTCTTGCGTAATTCTTCCATGATACCAGCCATCTTATCCATACCTGATAAACCTGGGAATTCAAAGCTGTCTACTTTGTTTAAGTAACGGCCATATTTCGCATAGATTTCTTCTAAGCGCTGTTTGATAGAAGAACCAATGCTTCTGTAGTAAGCTGCCATTTCACAGATTAACATAGAACCGATGATAGCATCTTTATCTCTTACATATGGACCTGCAAGGTATCCGTAGCTTTCTTCAAAACCGAAGATGAATCTATCTACTTCACCTGCTGCTTCAAGCTGTGCAATCTGATCACCAATCCACTTAAATCCTGTTAATACGCCTCTTAATTCAACGCCGTAGTTCTCTGCTACTGCATCTGCAAGTGGTGTAGAAACGATAGATTTAACAGCAACTGCTTTTTCCGGCATTGTACCTTTTTCGATACGAGCTGCACAGATATAGTCTAATAAAAGAACACCAACTTCGTTACCGGAAACAAGTTCATAAGAACCATCCGGACACTTCATAGCGATACCAACACGGTCTGCATCTGGGTCTGTTGCTAACATTAAGTCAGCGCCTTCTTTCTGTGCTAATTCAAGACCAAGACGAAGTGCTTCAAAAATTTCCGGGTTTGGATATGGACAAGTTGGGAAGTTTCCATCTGGATACTGCTGTTCCGGAACGATAGTAATATCGCTGATACCAATATCCTGTAATACTCTCATAACCGGAACTAAACCAGAACCGTTTAATGGAGAGTAAACAAGTTTTAAACCTGCTGTTTCACAGATACCCGGGCGAACACTGCGTGCTTTGATTGCATCGTAAAGAGCTTCTTTACAATCATCACCAACGTATTCGATAAGTCCTTTTTCAAGACCTTCTTCAAAGCTCATCATCTTAGCACCTGTTAAGATGTCTGTCTTCTGAATTTCAGCATATACGATATCTGCTGCTTCGTCTGTCATCTGACATCCGTCCGGACCGTATGCTTTATAACCATTGTATTTTGCCGGGTTATGAGATGCTGTAACCATAACACCTGCGTTTGCTTCGTAGTAACGTGTAGCAAAGCTTAATGCCGGAACCGGCATTAATGCATCATAAATACGAACTTTTATTCCGTTTGCTGCTAATACGCAAGCTGCTGTTTTTGCAAATACATCACTGTTGATACGGCTGTCATAGCTGATTGCTACTAACTGATTGCCAGCCTGAGTCTTCACCCAGTTTGCAAGTCCCTGTGTAGCCTGACGTACTACATAGATATTCATACGGTTAGAACCTGCACCTAATACTCCACGTAAACCAGCTGTACCAAACTTTAAGGATACCGCAAAACGATCTTTAATTTCTTCTTCATTTCCTTCAATGGATTCTAATTCTGCTT
>CAYMHX010000250.1:0-3668 GCA_964390325.1 uncultured Roseburia sp.
CTCCTAAAAAGGAGGTGCAAAACATGACCGATATAGAAGCCTTAAAAGAATCCGTTTCAGAAATATTGTTTGTACAAGAACCTCTTGCATGGGCAATTATGAATTATTTGAATAAATCTAATCCATCTGCACATCAAGAAATTTTAGATATTTTTGACAAAATTATTTCAAATAGAATTGATTCTCTTATTCGTGAAGCTCTCGAAAATGAAAATAATATTGAAAAATATCCTCGATAATCTCTTATTTTTCAAAGGTGCAGATTGGATTTCCATTCGGGTTCAATACAGAAATCGAATTTTCTCCAATCTCCACCTTTACTCTTTTTCCTAAGAAATGCATTACCAATTTATCATTCCAATAATCTATTCCATCAATTTTAATTCCTCTGTGTGTTACTCTTTTTACACATAAAATAGGTACTTTATTATCTATAATTTGAGCATCCTGAACGTCATCTTGTTTCCATGACTGTCTATATTCCTGTTCTGCCCGAATATATGAGTCCATCAGTTCCGGGTAGATTTCTTTTACCAATTCTTTCAGATATATCTGCCATTCTGCTTGTGGTGGTAACCAATAGTAATATAAAAATGCAGATACGATACTGTCAGCCTTCTCATTTTCAATTCCAGCCTCTCGCAGACATTTTCCAAACTCTCCACCTGCCGTTTCCATTTTAGATATATCCCTAAAAAAATCTCTGTCAGAACAGCCTCTAATTACTGGAACTGTTTTTGTGTGAGTTTCTCTTAATGCATCTTCTACTTCCTGCCGAGTCGCATGGCATTTTAAAATTTCATCTTCAACAGTTCGTTCTAAAATTTGTTCAACAACATCCAAATCCATTCCATCTTCTGTCTCAATACAAAAATTTCTTTCCTGTAAAAGTTCTGCCGCTTTCCCAACAAGAATGTCTTTTTCCAGTCCGTTCAGCTTCTCAAAGTAAGCCAGTAATCGTTTTTTTCTTGACATATTTTTTCTCCTTTCAGCCTGTCATCTTCAGATACAGGAGGCTATCCCTGTATGACGGAGCTTACGCTCCGTTTCGACTGTAAAATAAAGTCCTTTAACTATTTACTTCTATAATTACTTGAATTACAGAAGTGGATGTCTTTTTTATTTCCTCTGCCAGTTCCAAAACACCTTTTATCTTCTCCAATCCATTCACTTTTATCCTAATTTCTATTGGAAGACTTAATCCCGCTCTTACTGCCACTTAATCACCTCCTCTGTGTTTAAACACACTTTCTTTGATTTCCATATGCCCTGTCCCTTCTACATCTTTCATGTTATAATTCCCTTACAGGCTTCTGCCAAAGCCGAGTACAAACGAAAGGAGTATATCTATGGGAAAAAAACTTACATACAGCTTCACGGGGAACTGTCCCCACACCAAAACTCGTCAAACCATTTACATCAACTACTTAGAAATTCCGTCTATTGACACTATGGCTACCAGCTGGAAGAAAGATGGTTTTCGTTGTGCTGTAAACGATGACTGCCCTCCGTCTCCTCATGGCGATCACCGTAACTGTCCTTTATATTTGGCAGCTCCTACAAATCCAGGCTGATCTGTATTTCAGTCCTGTTAAACAACGGTTCCATTTTGGTGAGCCAGTCCAGCCTGCACTCTTTCATCACATGAGGACAGGCTGAACATGGTTCTCCAAAATCTGCTATACGTTCTTCCACTCCCTGCTGATGAAATACTTTCAAATGCTGTGCAATACAGTCTATTGTCAATTGTTCCGCTTGTCCTACCTTTCTTTTTTCATGAGAAGCCGTCAAAATATTATAGTATTTTTCAGCTTTTTCTCCTCTAAGCTCATTGATTAGATAGAAATGACCTTCCTGTTTTCTTAATACACTCATGGTACTTATTTCATTCGATTGCAAACTTTCATTACCTATAAAACCAACTAACAAATAATCTTCCATAGTTCCTCCCTTAAATGGCTTTTAAAAACTCTTTGAAATCCTCCACATCCCCACCCAGCTCTTTAATAATAGGAAGCACATATTTATTTCCCGGCTGTTTTCCATGTGTCGCTTCGCTGATGCGTGCCTTTGGTATCTCCATTCGTCTTGCCAGTTCGCTTTGAGAGATTTCCTTTTCCACAAGCCGTATTTTTACCCACTTACGGAACTCATCACAGTTTCTTATCCTGTTCTTTGCCAACCTCTAATCACCTTCCTTCAACATCATTTGTCTTTTTCTGTATCAATGTTACAAATAAACTATCCCGAATACTGCTTTTGTGTTATAATCCCTTTTGTATCGTTGATACAATTTGATTATATATCCTATTTTGGATATTGTCAATTATTTTCAGATATTTTAATTCTATTTTGGATAAGGAGGATTTTCTTTTGGAATCAGTAGGAGAGAGATTAGCATATACACGAAACCAAATACTTTCAATGAATCAAAAAAATTTTGCAAAATTACTAGGTGTTTCACAAGGAGCATTAAGTGAAATAGAAAATAATAAACGAGGACTTCCAATGGAAGCTATTATTGAATTGATAAAATATTCAAAAACGGATAATTCTATTTCATGTTCTTGGATATTAACAGGGATTGCAGACACAACCTCTGTTTCCAATCTATCAAATGATGAAAAAGAATTACTTGATACTTATAATAAATTAGATAGACGAGGACAGCATCGTGTTCATACTATAATATACGAAGAATTAGACAGAATGGCAGCTAATAAATCTTCAATTAGAAGAAACGCCGTGTAAAAAAAACTGGAAATATCATTTACTTAATAAAATAATAAGGAGACAACCATCTAATGAATGAATTATTAAAAAAGGACCCTAGTTACGCACCCCATCAACAAGAATTAGAATTTTATCGCAAACACGGTATAAATGAATATGTATTCTTAGGAGACGGTTGTGATATTTGCACGGCACTTAATGGCAAAACTTTTCTTATTGAAGATGCAGAAATTGGGGTCAATTTTCCCCCAATACATTTAAAGTGTAAATGCACAATCAAAGCAAAAGCTAAAATTGATTTGTTCAAGGATCGTAAAAACGTAAATCCATTAAAAAATAATCCAAAATTTGAAGAATGGATAAAAAAACAACAAAATAATTCTGTTTGACCATTATTTCTACATATGTTATATTATAATTGCATTTACCACTATGCTTTAAGGCATAAAAAAGAGCAGTTTCAGACGTTCTGCCCAACGTTCTGAGGCTGCTCTTTTTAGTTGCCATTAATGGTTGCCATTTAGTTCTCATTAAAATTTTCTTTTAATTTTACTTTTTAAACGAATTTTTACAAACCTTTTAAAAGGTAAAAAGCCTATAAAATCAACGTTTAAAGCATTTTTTAAATTTTATTTAAACGATTTTTAAACGAATTTAAAACCTCACATTTTCTACTTTTTTTACATCTCCAATTTCCCATTTTAAGACCATTTTTCTTTTCAAGTTGCCATTTAAGTTTCCATTAAATTTTTAAAGATATTTTCTACTCTTTAAGCCTAAAAAAGCCCCATTTCATGGGATTTCTCACCATGTAAGGGGCTTTAAGTGTTTTTAAGGGTTCAGAAGTTGCCATTACCCTTGATTTATAGAAGCAATAGCAGAGTATCTGGCAGATACTGTCAACACTCGCTATATCCTGCTGTGGATAACGTTTA
>CAYMHX010000251.1:0-3652 GCA_964390325.1 uncultured Roseburia sp.
TAAGGAATTTGTCACTTCGTGACCGCGTGTGGCGCAGGCGTGATTTTCAATCACTGCCTATATAGAAAAGAAGATATAAAAAATAAAAATGATTATGTATTCCTATATGGTCAGCTTTTAACCATTAAGGAACTGGAACAATATAAAATATATGAAGATGAACAGTTTGTCTTTTACGAGATAAGCGGGCTGTTATATACAGATTTGGAAGTTTATACAAAAGGATTTGTAAAACATCGAGGAGATGTTTTATTTAATGAAAAGATTTGGAAACAGATACAGGAATTTTATACATATTATAAAGAAAATTTAAAAGATCTGATTTATTACGAATAAAGTAAGGCAACAGATAGCTCATAGTTATTAAAACTAATATATGCGATAAAATAAATACAAAATCTGTTAAAGGACAGCCGTGGGCTGTCCTTTTGAAGATAAAAATGAAAACAAATTTAAATAGCGGGAAAAATTTATAAAATTAGTTCGCACATCGAAGAAGCTGAAACGTTAAACAAGGTGAAAGGAGGTTTTTGATGTATCTTGATATTGAGGAGCAGTATGATAAGATTTATCGTTATTGCTATTTCAAATTAAAAAATCAGCATTTAGCAGAAGACATTACGCAGGAAACATTCTTGCGTTTTTTCGAAAACAGCAGTTATAAAGACAATGGACGGCCGCTGGCATATTTGTATACAATTGCAAGAAATTTATGTATTGATGAATTTCGAAAGGTACATATAGAGGAGTTAAAGGATGAAATTACGCAGAATGGATTTGAAGATGCAGTAGTGCAAAAAGAGAATTTGTATCAGGCAATGGAGTCATTGTCCAAAGAAGAACAAGAACTTCTATTGCTGCGTTATGTAAATGAACTTTCATTTGCAGATTTATCTAAAATGTATGGAAAATCCAGATTTGCATTGTATAGGGAGCTTTCAAAAATTACAAGTAAGTTAGGAAGGAGGATTTCGGATGGACCGTAGGTTAAAAGAGGAATTATGCAGATATTATAAAGTACCAAAACCACAGCGTAAGCAGGAATTTATCAGGCAGTTTGGAGTGCGGAAAATGAATATGCCGTATTTAGTGTGGATGCAGGCAAAGTATATTTCAAAATGGATATGGCTGGTGTCTGTGTGTTTGTGTGTACTGATTTATGCCGTAACCTATGTCATGGAAGAAAAATATGTAAGTGTGATATATGGGTTAATACCATTTTTAGTAATGATATCTGTAACAGAGAGTATGCGCAGCTACCGTTATGGAATGGAGGAATTGGAATTATCTGCACGTTTTTCATTAAAAAGCATCGTAATGGCAAGGATGGCGATGCTTGGAGTGGGGAATCTAATAGTTCTTATTGTAATCGTAAATGTTCTTGGAGAATGTGCGGGATACCAGATACTGCATGTTTTGACGCCTTACTTTTTAACTGCAGGCGGCAGTTTACATATTGTGAGAATAATACGTGGAAATGAGAATACATTTTTTTGTTTTTTATTGGCAGCAACAATAAGCTTCCTGCAAATGTTATTGCCGTGGCGTTTTCAGGAAATGTTTGCACCGGGTTATGTGCCAATGTGGGCAGCAGCTTTTGTAATGGGAATTATTATAACAGTAAAAGAAAGTTATCGTACCATTCGAATGACGGAGGATTTAGCATGGAATTAGTAATTGATAGAGTATCAAAACAGTATAAAAATAAAATTGCGGTAGACTGCATAAATCTGACTATGAGGAAGGGAATCTACGGGCTGCTTGGGGCAAACGGAGCTGGAAAAACAACATTAATGCGTATGATTTGTGGTATCTTAACACCAACCAGCGGTACTATCACTTATGACGGAATAGATGTATCGGAGGAAGAGTACCGGGCGATATTAGGCTATCTGCCACAGGATTTCGGATATTATCCTGATTTTTCGGGAAGAGATTTTCTTCTTTATATGGCAGCATTAAAAGGAATTTCCAAAGCGAGTGCCAAAAAGCGAGTGAATGAACTGTTAGAATTGGTTTCACTGACGGATAATGCAAAAAAGAAAATCAAAACATATTCGGGTGGTATGAAGCAGAGACTTGGAATTGCACAGGCACTTTTGAATTATCCACAGATTTTGATTTTAGATGAACCAACTGCGGGGTTAGATCCGAAGGAACGTGCACATTTCCGTAACTTAATCGCAGATCTTGGAAAAGATAATATTGTTATTTTGTCTACACATATCGTTTCAGATATTGACCGCATTGCAGACCGGATTTTAATAATGAATAATGGAAAACTGGTATTTGATGGAGCCAGAGAGGAAATAAAGGGTGACTTAGAAGCATTTTATCTAAAGGAATTTGAAGGCGGAGGAGAATAAATGTGGACGTTAGTAAGATATGAAGTGAAGAAGATAATGAATCGGAAAATTATATGGATCTGTATGATATGTGGTATTGCATTACTTGTTTTTTCAGTGGGAAGTCCGTTGTTAGGCGATTATATAGTAGATGGGGAAAGAATATCTGGTAATTATGAAGAGTTTCAGAAAGATGCGGCGTATCAGAAAAAATTAGACGGCAGGGCGATTGATGAATCGCTCCTTACAGAAATGCAAAAAGCGTATGAAAAAGTATCGCTGAATAATAAAAAGTATTCATTGACAGAGGAATATCAAACCTATGCGAGACCATATAGTGCTATTTTTAATTATGTTCGGCAGACGACGGGATTATCGGGAACGGATGTGATAGAGATGAATGTAAGTACTGATATTTTGAAAGAAAGGAGAATGGAATTAAGGGAAGTCAGATGGGAGGAATTTCTTCTATCTGATGTGGAAAAGGAGTATTGGAGAGCAAAGGAAGGGAAGATGGAAGATCCGGTTGTATTCCGTTATGCAGAAGGGTATTCGGTTTTGCTGAGTACTGCATATACGGCAGGAATTTTAACTGTCTTTATGATAGCGATTTGTATGGCAGGTGTTTTTCCGGAAGAGCATGTAAGAAAAACAGACCAGCAGATTCTTAGCAGCAGGTATGGACGGAAAAAGGTATACTGGGCAAAACTTTATGCAGGTACACTAGCATCTTTGTATATGGCCTTTGTTTTTGTAGTAATAACATTTGCAACTGCGTTTATTTTATACGGAACAGATGGATTTGATACAGCCTTTCAAGTGATTTATTCAGGAAGCTCCTGCCCAGTCAGTGTAGGTCAGGCAGTTTTCATAATTTATAGCATCGTATTGTGTGCAGGAACATTTATGGGTATTTTTGTGATGACGTTGTCGGAAAACTTACATAACAGTGTAGGAACACTTTCGGTTGCAATTGGAATAGTTGTGCTTCCAATGATGATTTCGGTGCCGGACGAGTATCGTCTGTTAGCACAGTTGTGGAGTTATCTGCCAAGTGAAATCGTGGCAATATGGAGCTGCTTTAGTCCTCGGACAGTGGTATTGTTTGGAATGGTTTTGCAGGGCTGGCAGGTAGTACCTGTCTTATATGCGGGAATTGCAGCAATGGTGTCTGTGATTACGGAGCAAATTTTTGTAAAATATCAAGTGAGTGGAAGATAGATATAAGAGACAGCTAATGTTAAGAAATTCTTAATATTGGCTGTTTTTTATTTACAGAAAATAACGAATTTTATAAAATTTAATTA
>CAYMHX010000252.1:0-3626 GCA_964390325.1 uncultured Roseburia sp.
TTGAAGATGTAACTACATCCGGTAAATCTATGGAAGAAACTGTTCCAAAGGTAAAAGGTGCGGCTGATGTAGAAATTATTGGTCTTATGGTTTCTTTAAACCGTATGGAAGTTGGTCTTGGTGGTAAAAAGAGTGCATTAGATGAAATCAAGGAAAATTACGGATTTGATGCTCGTGCGATTGTTTCTATGGCAGAGGTTGTAGAACATTTACATAACCGTGAATGTCAGGGCAGAGTAGTCATTGATGATAAGATTAAGGCGGCGATTGATGAGTACTATGAGCAGTATGGCTGTAAGTAAGCAGCGTGGCACAGGAAGTCGAAAAGTAAGAATCAGCAGAAAGCGCATATGCGCGATTCTGCTTTTTCTACTTTATTTTGGAGTATTATTTTATTTTCTGTTTTTTTCGGAAAAAATGGGACGGACTTTCATAGAACGGGAGTATCATTACAATTTAATTCCATTCCATGAGATTAAACGGTTTATTAAATACTATGAAGTATTGGGAATAGGAGCTGTCATATTAAATATTGGAGGAAATGTGGCGGCATTTATGCCGTTTGGTTTTTTTCTTCCGATTTTTTCAAGGCGTTGTCAGTATTTTTTAAATACAGTATTTTATAGTTTTGAATTAAGTTTGGTGGTAGAGGTAATTCAACTGGTTACAAAAGTCGGAAGTTTTGATGTAGATGATATTATTTTAAATACCATAGGAGGAGCAGCAGGTTATTGGGTATTTCGGATAGCCGATTATATTCGGAAACGCTATAAGATAATGAGGTGAGATACATGGCAATAGGGCGCAGAAAAAAAAGAGGAAAGCGCGGAAATTATAAATTTACAGAGAAAACCCAGTCGAAGCGTGGAATCATAGGATTTTTGATTTCTGCTGTTTCTATTGGAATTTTTATTTATGTAGTATGGAATTCCTATTCTCACGAAGGGGCGGGGAGTATGTATTTAGGAAGTGCCGGAGTGGCATCGATGCTCTTATCTATTGTAGCATTTGTTGTTTCTATAAAAAGTTTAAAGGAAGAAGATTCATTTAAACTGTTTCCATATCTGGCAACGATTTGCTCTACTTTGATAATGGGAATTTGGATAATATTATATATCATGGGAATTTTTCTTGTGTAGAAGTGTATAATAACTATAATTGAACAAATATCAAAAAATGCACAAAAATTCTATCATTTTATTTGTTATATAAAGCCATTTTTTGCTTTTTATAAATATTTGTCTTTGTATAACAAATTTTTGAGCAGTATTTTAAGGTTGCTGAATGATAGTTAAAATACAAGATACAGAAAGTGAAAAAAGAAAGGCGATTTTTTCATGTATTATGAAGAATTATATAAAGAATCAAATGAATTAGCGGCAGAACGTTTTATGCTTGTAATGGAGCGTATTGAAGAAATTGCAAAAGAAACAGATGTGCCAAAAATATATAATTTTTATTTTAGAAAAACAGCAAAATTTTTATTGGCTGTAGCAGATATTTTAAAACGGAAAGAAGATGGAAGTCTTGCAAAGAGAAGTTTAGCCGAATGTCAAAAGGATAATGAGGCTATGTATGGAGAAATTCTGGCGAAAAACTATGTTAAAAGTTTCACAAATCCAACTTATGCAGTAGCTATGCTTGGAACAGAATATGGACAAATTCTTTCAGCTTTATTGGTGATGCTTCGTGAGTCTATTATTGATGCATTTGCAGGAAAAAAATTAAATGTGACAATTCGTGCAGAATTATTTGTTGAAATTTATAATCACTTTGAGTCAAAAGAAGGTGTGGACAAAGCTTCGGTAGAGCAGAGTATTTATTGGTTTTGTCATGATTACAGTGAGATTTTTACAGGTGAAATGCTCCGTCAGATGGTGTCAGAAAAAGAAGATTTTTTGAAAGACATCGTAATGAACAGTGACTTGACAGACTTAACTTATCTTTATTTAAGTGGTAATTATGTCAGTGAAAATGAAATTGGTGTAGCAGAGTTTCTCAATACGTTGTCAGAGGAAGAAGTGCAGGCGATGGCAGATACTTATACCGAAGGATATCGTATCGGCTTTGTAAATATGGGTGTTGATTTAGGGAAAAAACGTACCGTACAGGTGATTTATCCACTTGGTTTTGAACGAATGGTTCGTGCGGCAATTCATAATTTTAAGAAGATGGGACTAGACGTAACAATGCGTGCAGTCAGCACTTCTGCAAACAAGCAGTACAGTTATGACCATAAAGACGATAAGGCATTGTATTTTGATAAGGCGTATGTAGAACGGCGTTTAGAGGTGATGAAGACAACGTTTGAAGCCTTAAAAAAAGAAGCAAATGGTCATGCTGGTCCTGCTGTAATAGAAACCTTTGGAGATGTACCATTTTCACCAGAAGCAAAGGATGAGGTTTTAAAATTAAGCGAAAAGCAACAGCAGTTAAGTTTGTATGAAATGAGTATGAGTGGGCAGCTTCGAAATCAGTATATTATCGGTGAAGAACGCAGTTTTACGATTATCGCATATCCAATTCCTGCAATCGGTGAGAAGTTTGCTGAAATTTTTGCAGAAACCGTAAAAATTAATACATTGGATTATCAGTTGTATCAGAATATTCAGCAGAAGATGATAGATGTATTAGATACAGCAGAAAAAATACACATTACAGGAGCGGGCGAAAATAAAACCGACCTTTATGTGACAGTTTATCCATTGAGTGACCTTACAAAAGAAACAGCGTTTGAAAATTGTGTGGCAGATGTAAATATTCCTGTGGGAGAGGTATTTACTTCACCTGTATTAAAGGGTACAACAGGAAAATTATTTGTAAGTCAGGTCTTTTTGCATGAATTAAAATATTTGAATTTGGAACTTGATTTTGAAGATGGTATCATTACAAATTATACTTGCACGAATTTTGAAGAAGAAGCAGCGTGCAAAAAGTATATGAAAGAAAATGTACTCAAAAATCATGAAACACTTCCAATGGGAGAATTTGCGATTGGTACGAATACAACAGCATATCGTATGGCAAGGGATTATGAAATTGCGGATAAGCTTCCAATTTTGATTGCAGAAAAAACAGGACCACATTTTGCAGTTGGTGATACCTGTTTTAGTCATCAGGAAGAAATGGTGACACGCAATCCGGATGGAAAAGAGATGAAAGCCAAAGAAAATGATTTCTCTATCCTTCGGAAAGAAGATATAGAAAAGGCATATTTTAACTGTCATACGGATATTACGATTCCATATGATGAACTGGATAAGATTACTGTGATTCAGAAAGATGGAACAAAAATAGATATTATTTCGGGTGGAAGATTTGTTCTTGAAGGAACAGAGGAATTGAATAAGCCGTTGGATAGATAAAGTCTTAGAGTTGAAAAAGATTATGAAAAATTTATGTAACTATTCAATACCTTCATAGTTACAATGCAAAAATTCATTAAAAATTGCTTTGCAATGGAATTTTTGCACGCTTGAATCACTTTCTTTTGTTCAAAACAGCAAGTGTTTTGAACTGCTCTAAATAGTTACAAATTTATCAAACAATATTTTGAATTTTAAAAATTTTCAAATCTATATATTCGGCGATTAAAAACTTCGCCTCATATATAGACCCTCCGGGGG
>CAYMHX010000253.1:0-3606 GCA_964390325.1 uncultured Roseburia sp.
TTATATCATACATAAGATTTCTAAACAAAATTATTCCATTTTGATAAAACAATTCTTCGTTGTGAACATCTTTAAAAGTAAAATCATTATTTGTATAAAATTTAAGGATACGTAATTTCCCTCGTAAATCCTCAATCATTTTTTGACGCTTTTGCCCAGTATATTGTTGTACTAAATTTTCTGCATAATCATCTGGAACATAAAATATTTCTTCACGCATGAATTTCTCCATTCCTTCTTTATGAAGTCTTTGGAGTCTGTCTTGCAATGTTTCATATGTATCTGTTCCAACTTTATACTGAAACTCGACAATATCATGTTCTCCTTTTTGTATTTCATCTACAAGTTTGCAAATAAAAAGTGCTATGAGCCTATTAAATGCATTTTCCTTATCAGATACATTGTTATGACGCAAAATTTCTTCAAATTTATTTACAATTCTATCGTTTTCACTAAAATCTTTAAGGTCTGCCTTTCTAAGTGGTTTTATACCAATTTGATATGCCTGTGAATCTTCTCTAAAAATGACATCTCCACATAAACGTTTATCATAAGTTTCATCCCAAGCGGAATATAATTCATCAACAGTATGAGCATTTTTATATAATTGAATCGTACTGTCCTTTTGAGCAGAAATAAGAATATTCGCATCATCACTACAATCAATCGTTTCAGTTGTATAAGACACTTTTATTCCGTCAAAATCAGAAGCATACAAAGAAAGCCATTTGCAATTACCTTCCTGTTGCCAATATGAAAATAACTGTCCACCATCATTCAATGTATTATTATATTCTTTTTTGTATTCATTACCAGCCGTTTTACATTCTATAATAAAAAGTGTTTTTCCGTCTTCACCTTTTACAAGAATATCTGCGAAGCCACTTTTCTTTTCATGTCCTAGCGCCCATTCTTTTTCAAGTTCAATATGCTCTGGACGATAGCCCTTATCCATTAATCTTGTAATACATTCTAAAACAACAAAATTCTCTGGTTCTGAGAAATTACATGTAGTTCTTCTAGTAATACGCATTCCCTTATTTTCAGGATAAATAATAGCACCAGAATCATTAAAATCTACTTTAATAGCACAATCATATTGCACATATTTCTTTTCGTATACATTTTCTTTTTCACTTTTAACATATCCTATTGCCTGTATCATAGATTCCAAATTATCTTTTCGAATCATATCATCTCCTCCATAGTTCTTACTAATTTTCTATTCCAAGCGTATTCTTTATAGATTGCTTTTATATATACATTTACATATCTTAAATGTAATTATCCTATACATCCACATTATCTTTTATATGAAAAAATCCTTTTTTAAAGTTTTAATGAAAATTTGTATTAATCAAAATCGTTATTCGTAATCATATCAAGAGAAATGGAATCCGTCAACAAAGTATAAAATAGTAGCAAATAATACCACACACATTTAATATCTAAACTAATACAAGCAACAGTATATTTTTTAACAATAATAGAAAATTTAATTTATACTTATCAGCTTTTACATTTTATATTTTATTAACAAAATTCCGTAAGCAACACAGCACCTCTTGCTGCCACGCATGACGGCATACTAATCACACACGTTTTTGTCTGTATCTTTTCCTCAATATATTTCCTGACAAACGGATATTCACATTCCTCACCTGCCAAATAAACCCTGAAAATATCTCTTATCGAAATTTCAGCTTCTTCGATAAAACGTTCCAATATTTCATCATTTTTTCTTAATACCGCTTTCATGCATTTCTCTAAATTTGCAATCGGATATTTAGCAGACATCGATACAATAAGATTATCAAATGTAATCATAACTTCATCGTTTCTAACAAACTGTCTTCTTACTCGAGTTGCACTTTGGTGCAATTTTCCAAATGCTTCAATATCTCTTTGCTTTGTTCCGATAAATCCAAGTGCCTCTAGTCCTTCTTTTCGCATATATTCTTCTAAGTCTTTTTCGAGAAGTTTTTCAAATTCCAAATATTTAGTATGTTCTCTTTTCTTTACTTCTTTATATGCCATTAACTGAATGTCTTGGTCATTTTCTTTTTTAAACAATGCCAAACGTAAATCCCCTTCATTGAAATCATAAATAAGACCTATCTCATTTTCCCGCAAAATATTATGTCTGTCTGATTTTTCATAAGCATTTACCATTGCACTTATCCAATCCACAATTTCAAATTTTGGAAGTTTGGCAAGCTTTCCTGCCCATTCTAATACGGCTCTGCCATCCCTATGCTCATTAGCAATTTCTTCATAAGCAATCAAATCAGAATTTGATTTTATATCCCCGGCAATGCCGATTTCCTCTCTTTTTTGCTCCATAAATTCTGCAATTTCTTTCGCACTCGGCAATGCTCCGATATGAGTCAAATACACATTTTCTATACAAGCATCGAATAAAATTTCTGCTGACTGTATCATTTCTTTCATTCGCAATGCCATTCTTGAACCTGCCGTACCTGCATTTTTTATATCTGTTTCATAACCTTTAAATTGATATTTTAAATTCAATGGTAATTCATGTGCTACATTGATGTTTGGAATTCTTTTGATAAAACCATTCTCCATCAAAGCCACACCATAAGAAGCATTTTCTCCCAGACTGATTGCAAGTGTCATTCGCTCAGGTTCAAAATTCACCGGCATACTCTCATCATCTGCGAGAAACCATTCACTCCAAATCTCCTCATATGCTTTCGGATAATACACCTTGATATAGGTAATCTGATATAGCATGCGCCAATAAGCTTCTGAAATATTTTCCCAGTCAAGCCTTCTTCCAAACAATTCTTTTTCTATCTCAGGAGATACTTCTTTGATTACTTCATCATTGAAGTCAATCCGTTCTATCCGAAAATTATTGTTATATTTTTCACGAATAAAATTTTCTGCATAATAAGTTTTAACTGCCATTTCAACAGCATAAACATCAGGCATAACAAATAAGATTTCAAATCTGGTTCTTACCAGAAGTGCCTGATTGAAACCATTTCCAAGAAAGGTTCTTTTTTCATCTAAAAATCGAAATTGCAGCATTTTTCTATCCTCGCCAAAACTCTGGTGATAACGGACAAATGCCTTTCCATTATGTCCATCTTCCAAACGCCCATAAATACAATGATAACCTTTCATATGTAGAGAACGGAGCTTTTCATATGAAATAATCAGTTTTCCCTCTTTTATTTCCCCTTCTTCTTGCAAATATTTATCCTCTTTCGCATTCTCGGAATATAAAAAAATGCGTTCTAATTCTTCTGTTTCTTTAAACTTTACATAAACCTCTGTGACAACCGTAATATCTTCTGAAACCGTAAGTCCCAATTTCACATCTTCTGAAAAATGCTGTTCTAAAAAATCACTTGCAGAGAATAAACCGGAAGCCTCTGCCACATCATAAACAGTGCCGCCTAATTCCATTGCTGTATTGATATATTTTTTTATCTTTTTTACACAAACTTCTCCATTTGGCAGATTATGTGGAAGTAATATTTGTTTTAATTCGTAATTTTCCATTTTTGCCTCATTTCTACTTTATTTGTAACTATTCAGAGCCAAGGCAATTTTCATAAAAAGCGGGCATTCAGC
>CAYMHX010000254.1:0-3601 GCA_964390325.1 uncultured Roseburia sp.
ACCTTAGAAGCTGTTACATACGGACAACTGCAAAAGAAAATACTGTGAGGTTCTTATTTCGTTTCCATATTTTTATTTAGTGAACAAAAGTTCCATTTAACAAGGTCTGCAACAACAGCAATTACAAAGCATATTTAAAAACAACATACTCAAGCACCAGCTCCCAGCACTCGAATACGGTCTTTCATAACTGCTTCCCATATTTGTATACCACGTTCCGCCATACTCTAAATGCTGTAAAAATTGTCTATATTGAAAATTGCTCGGCTCCATATTTACAGCCTGCTGGGCATACTGTTTTGCCATAATATTATTTCCAAGTCCCTGATTTGCTACTGCACTATAATAATACCATCTGGCATTTCGTTCTGCTTGTGGCACTCCATTTAATACATTAAGGGCTTCTTTATAATATCCATTTGAAATATAATTTGCTGCTGCCTGCATCTGTGGCGATTCTGTATCAGCCGATGAACCATAGCCTGCATTACCATTATAACTATAACGATAACCTGTTCCACCATAATGATATCCTCCGCCATACGAACCACCTGACTGCTTTTCTTTCATAATCTGGTCATAAGCCTGCTGTACTTCTTTAAACATCTCCTCTGCCGCTGCCTTATTCGGATTATTTACATTTGCATCCGGATGATATTTACGGCTGAGACTGCGATATGCTTTTTTTATTTCATCATCTGAGGCATTTGGCGACACGCCAAGTACCTGATACGGGTCTCTCATCTCTTTTTTTCTTCCAACTTTCTTTTTTTCAACTGCAAATACTCATATTTTGTCCATACACCTGAATATAATACATTGCGTATAATATCAGCATGAAGTAATATCGGCAACCGTTCAAAAGACTTTGCACATTCTGAAATCATACTTGTCAAAAGTAGCCTGCAAATCGTTTCAAAATCCTGATTACCGTTTAGTTCCATATATTTTAATGGATTATAAGCATTCTTTTTCTTATCCTTTTCAAAATCTTCATAAGCATCCATTAAATAAATAAACTTACCCATATAAAAACCGAGTGTTTTTAACTCCTCTTTCCAAACATCCTCTTTCCAACAAAAAATCTCTCCCAGCATCTCTCCAGACAAACCACTGACCAAATCCAGATTGCTTTCTTTCTGGCGTTCTAACGCTTCTGTCTGTTCCATATAATACTCCAATGCTGCTACCTGTCTTGGATATTTTTTCATAATACGAGCATAATCCTTATCTAAAATTTTAGCAAGTGTTTTTTTTACATAAGAATGGTCATCCTTCCAATCATCTATTAGATTATGATATGCTAAAATTAAATTCATATCCGCCGCATATTCTGATGCTTCATTGATAAATGCTTTTCGCCGTTTCGCAGGATGCAGGGGACAGGTAAATTCTGTTTCTTTATTCTCCAATTCATAAAGACCTGTCAAAAGTACAACTAAAAATGTCAAGTCATAACTTAATAATATCTGTCCTTTCGTTCCACATCCAGCCTTTAACTGATGGCATAACCCACAATAATAGGCCTGATATATTTTTTTATTTTCTTCTGTTAATTCTGAACCATTGATATTAATATATCCAAACACCAGACCTTCTCCTTTAACCTACTTTGTATAATTCTCTGTTTTAACTTTTCTTTACAAATTCTGTTTTGCATTTTGGACAGGTAATACAGATTTTCCCTCTCCCCTTCGGCACACGCACTTTTTGTTTACACTGCGGACATTTGAAAAAACGATGTGTTTTGCTTTCCACAGCATGCTTTTTTGTTAAACTCCATTTAGAAACCAGTTTATAACGCAATGCTGTATATTTTTGGTTTTCCGCATAGCGCTTTGGTATATTTCTGGAAAACATTCTAAAATAACTATAACCAATCAAAAATAAACCAGCCCAGTAAAAAAAATTCCATTTCGTAAATATTGATATTAACAGACATACCATCGTTAATCCTGAAATGAATTTTCCAAACTCATCTGCACCATATCTGCCTACCATAAATCGCTGCATTTTAGTACTTAATCCATACATCATTGATTGCCATTTCTGTTTCATAATTCCCTCTCATTCTCAAACTAAAAGTAACCGTTCAGCCCGTGCCATTTGTAAATGCGGCTTCATCGCTTTTTTGTTGCTTTGCAACTAAAAAACGATACCACTTCTTGGTACCGTTTTATATTACTTCCTTAAAATTCGTCCGTCAATGGTTCTTTTTTCTTTTAAGAAATATTTTAGAATTTGGTAATTTTTTTAAAAAATTTGTACTTTTTGTGCCATTGCCTCTGCGTCATGTGCATAAGCAAGAGCTGTATCCATTGTAATTTCACTTCTCATATAAGCTTCTAAAATGGCATCATCCATAGACTGCATTCCTTGTTTCCTGCTTCGCTGAATAATTCCTGAAATCTGATGTACTTTATCCTCTCGAATTTGCTGTTGAACAGCCTGATTTGCCAAAAGAACTTCAAATACTGAGATACGTCCTTTTACATCTACACGAGGAAGCAACTGCTGTGCAATGACTCCTTTTAAAACAGATGCTAATTGTACACGAATTTGCTGTTGTCTATATGGCGGAAATACTTCAATCACTCTTTTTAATGCATCTGCCGTACTACTTGTATACAAAGCCGAAAGCACCAAATATCCTGCTTCTGCTGCTGCTAAAGCCATAGCAATCGTTTCTACATCCTGCAATTCCCCTATCATAATAATATCAGGGTCCTGACGTAATGCTGCCTGTACACCCTTTGCATAGGTATCTGTATCTACTCCGATTTCTCTCTGGCTTACAATGGATTTTTTATAAGAATGTATATATTCAATTGGATTTTCAATCGTAATAATATTTTTATAATCCTGCCCTGCTACCGCATCTACTAAACTAGCAAGTGTAGTAGACTTTCCACTGCCTGCTGCTCCTGTTACTAAAATCAAACCACTTTTACAATTGGTCAACTCTACGACAGGTGCAGGAATACCAAGCTCCTCTGGAGTCGGCACATCATAAGAAAGCATACGAAAAGAAGCTGCATATGTCCCCTGTTGGCGAAATACGTTGACACGCACTCTTGAAAATCCCGAAAGAGAAAATGCAAAATCCATCTCTCCATTTCTTTCCAGTTCCACCAACTGTTCCTTCGACATCACAGCTTTTATAATTTTTTCTATATCTGTCTGTTTTAATATCTCATTATTTTGCGGTACTAACCGTCCATCCACACGAAATAACAACGGACTGCCTTGTGCCATATGAATATCAGAAGCTTCCGCTTCTTTTCCTAATTGTAAAATTTCCTCTATCGTCATAAATATCTTCTCTTATAAGCTTTTTTAAAACAAGCAGGCCTATGAGCCGGGTTCTGTTCTGATAATCATCTATCTAATATAACTGTTGCCAGTTATCTTTAGCGACCTACCTAAGACTAGCGGGCCACGTCAACGTCTTTGTTCGGTCTTGCTTCGGATGGGGTTTACATATGCCCTCTCTGTTACCAGCGAGGCGGTAGTCTCTTACACTGCCCTTCCACCCTTACCAGATTGCTCTGGCGGTACATTTCTGTTGCACTTTCCTTGGAGTCACCTCCACCGGACGTTA
>CAYMHX010000255.1:0-3595 GCA_964390325.1 uncultured Roseburia sp.
TAGTTACGATACAAAAATTCATTAAAAATCGCTTCGCGATAGAATTTTTGTACACCTGAATCACGTTCTTTTGGTCGAAACAGCAAGTGTTTTGACCTGCTCTGAATAGTTACAATTTATCATAAAACACTATATACCAAGTTGAGAAGAAAATCAAGTGTAAAATTATGCGTTTTTGATTAATATTTATGCAAAATTATGTATAAACGTCTGAATTATAAGTACAAATTATAAAATGATAAGTTATAAATTATAAAAGAACCTGTATTATAGGGAGTCTAGAAGTAAAATATATTCTAAAAAAGCCAAAAAATAAAATTAGGACTTGCATAATAGAGGGGGGATATGTATAATTATGCAAAGAACAAGAGAAAGGGAAAATTCCATGTCTGTACGGGTTTGTGAAAAGAAGGATGTACAGAAAATAAAAGGGTATAGGTAATTCATATGATAAAGGCAGGAATTATTGGCGCAACGGGATATGCAGGAAATGAACTGGTGCGTTTATTGATGGGACATAAGGAAGTGGAAATCAAATGGTATGGTTCAAGAAGTTATGTGGACCAGAAATATGCAAGTGTATATCAAAATATGTTTGAAATTGTAGAAGCAAGCTGTTTGGATGATAATATCAATGCACTTGCAGAACAGGTAGATGTGATTTTTACAGCAACACCACAGGGATTTTTGGCAGGTATTTTGACAGAAGAAATTTTGCAGAAGACTAAAGTTATTGATTTAAGTGCAGATTTCCGTATCAAAGATGTACATATTTATGAAGAATGGTATAAAATTGAACACAAGAGTCCGCAGTTTATTGAAGAAGCAGTTTATGGTCTTTGTGAAATTAACAGAGAACAGGTAAAAGGTGCAAGATTGGTTGCAAATCCGGGATGTTATACAACCTGTTCTATTTTGACTGCTTACCCACTGGTAAAAGAAGGATTGATTGATGCCAATACATTGATTATTGATGCAAAATCAGGTACTTCAGGTGCAGGAAGGGGTGCAAAATTACCAAATTTGTATTGTGAAGTCAATGAAAATATGAAAGCATACGGCGTAGCAAGCCATCGTCATACACCTGAAATTGAAGAACAGTTAGGTTATGCAGCAGGGGAAGAAATTTTGGTGAATTTTACCCCACATTTAGTTCCAATGAATCGTGGTATTTTAGCGACAGAATATGCGGTATTAAAGAAAAAAGCAGACGGTACTTATCCAACTTATGAAGAAGTAAAAGCTGTTTATGATAAGTATTATAAAAATGAAAAATTTGTCCGTGTCTTAGAAAAGGATGTTTACCCGGAAACAAAATGGGTAGAGGGAAGTAATTATGTAGATGTCAACTTTAAAATCGACCCTCGTACAGGCAGAATTATTATGATGGGGGCGATTGACAACTTAGTAAAAGGTGCAGCAGGACAGGCAGTACAGAATATGAATTTATTATTTGGATTTGATGAAGCAGAAGGATTAAATCTTGTTCCAATGTTCCCATAAAAATTTGACAGCTTTATATGGAATAGTTACGATAAGATGATAGTTAGAAGGGGAAGGATGATATGATAGAGGAAAAGCTTTCCATTCGAGTTATGACGATGGAGGATTATGATAAATTGTATGAATTATGGATGGAGATTTCTGGTTTTGGAATCCGAAGTCTCGATGATTCCAGAGAGGGTGTGGAACGTTTTATCAAGCGTAATCCAACTACCAGTATGGCAGCCTTTTATGGAGAAGAACTGATAGGAGGTATTCTCTGTGGGCATGATGGGCGCAGAGCTTGTATGTATCATGTCTGTGTAAGAGAAAAGTATCGAAAACATGGTATCGGTCAAAAACTCGTAAAGGCTTGTTTAGAGGCATTAAAGAAAGAGCAGATTAATAAAGTAAATTTAATTGCATTCAAAAAGAATGAAATCGGAAACCGTTTTTGGCAGGGATTAGGCTGGACATATCGGGAAGATGTTAATTATTACGAATGTGTATTAAATGAAGAAAACGTAACTACATACAATCCATAAAATGGAGGTAAGATTGAAAAATGAAACAGATTACAGGCGGTGTAACCGCAGCAAAGGGATTTATGGCAGCCAGTACAGCAGCAGGAATTAAATATAAAGATAGAAAAGATATGGCAATGATTTACAGTGAAGTACCATGTGTAGCAGCGGGTACATTTACAACAAATATTGTAAAGGCTGCTCCTGTAAAATGGGACCAAAACGTAGTTTATCATCAGCCAAATGCACAGGCAGTTGTCATTAATGCAGGAATTGCAAATGCTTGTACAGGCGAAGAAGGAATGAGCTATTGTAAAGCAACGGCTGAAAAAGTATCAGAAGCGTTAAAGGTTTCGGCAGAACAGGTTTTAGTGGCATCCACAGGTGTCATTGGTAAACAGCTTCCAATTGACCGTATTTGTAATGGAATTGATGCGATGGTACCAGCATTAAATGGAGATTTAGAAAGCGGGCATCAGGCAGCGCTTGCAATTATGACCACAGATACTCATGAAAAAGAAGTGGCGGTGACATTTGAATTAGATGGAAAAACAGTAACCGTTGGCGGTATGTGTAAAGGTTCGGGTATGATTCATCCGAATATGTGTACCATGTTAAGTTTTGTGACCACAGATATTGCGATTTCAAAAGAATTGTTACAGGAAGCATTAAGTGCAGACGTAGAAGATACTTATAACATGGTTTCCGTAGATGGAGATACTTCTACCAATGACACTTGTTTGTTACTGGCAAATGGTATGGCAGGAAATACAGAAATTACGGAGAAAAATGCAGATTATGAGGCATTTGTAAAGGCTCTTAACTTTGTTAATGAATATTTGGCAAAACAGATGGCAGGAGACGGTGAAGGTGCTACGGCATTGTTTGAGGTAAAGATTGTAGGAGCTAAAACAAAGGAACAGGCAAAGGTACTCAGCAAGTCTGTTATTACATCTAGTTTGACTAAAGCAGCGATTTACGGACATGATGCAAACTGGGGAAGAATTCTTTGTGCAATGGGCTATTCGGGTGCAGAATTTGACCCTGAAAAAGTAGATTTATTCTTTGAAAGTGCAGCAGGAAAGTTACAGATTATTGAAAATGGCGTTGCTGTTGATTACAGTGAAGAAGAAGCCAGCAAAATTTTATCAGAAGCTTATGTAACAGCGATTGCGGACATTAAAATGGGCGAAGAAAAAGCGACAGCATGGGGTTGTGATTTGACCTATGATTATGTAAAAATTAATGCAGATTATCGTTCTTAAAATAATTTGTAATTCATAGAAACTTGTTCTTGTGCCAAAGGCAGTTTTTTGATAAAATCAAGAAATGTCTTTGGCACACAGATTAAGAAATAGAGTAACTATTCAGTAGGTCTGTGCATTTACTGCACAGACCAAAATTCCATTGCTGAAGGCAATTTTTAATGGATTTTGCATCGTAACTGGAAGGTACTGAACAGTTACGAAATAGAAAGGAAAAACTGTTATTTTTTATTTGAGAGGAACAGTGATAGGATAAGAAGATGGAAGAAAAGAATATGCAGGAAATTATGCAGAAAGCAGAGGTGCTGATTGAAGCATTACCAT
>CAYMHX010000256.1:0-3583 GCA_964390325.1 uncultured Roseburia sp.
AACGGGAAAGCGACGAAGTCGCCTTTGCGAATGGCGTGGGCTGAACTGTTACGATGTTTTATAGCGTGAAAAATAGTATTGATATACTATTTTCACACGCAGAATTTGTGGCACTTCAAAATGAGGGTTAGTGCGTTACAAAAGAGAAAAATAGTTTTTGTTAAATTCTATAAGTCCTTCATCACGCATTTTACATAATTCATTTGACATTGCACTGCGGTCAACAGAAAGAAAGTCTGCTAGTTGCTGTCGGTTAAAAGGAATCGTAAAATGGCTGGAATTTTGTCGTTTGGATTCTTCGGATAGATAAGACAACAGTTTTGCACGGGTGGAACGCTTTGAAATATGTCCGATTTTCTGTACCAGTTTTCTGTTCTTTTCAGAGATAGTAAAAAATAGGTTTTGTATTATAGTGGAATGAAATCTGCACACGGAAGGGCAGACAGTTAGGATTTTTTGAATGTTAAAAAATATTACGGTACTGTCTTCTTCTGCAATGACATCGTTTAAAATAACCCCGTTTTCAGATGTAATATAAGCTTCTCCGAATATTTCACCTTCCTGTATTACATTGACAATACTTCGGTTTCCCCAAAAATCATCTTTCTGGATAAGTAGTTTTCCAACTATTAATATGGTGAGTCTGTCAATATGCTCGCCTTCTCTGAAAATATAGCTTCCTTTTTGAAAGGTAAATAGTTCCGCCTGAAGGCAATTTAGCATGGCAGATATTTCATTGTCATCAATACCGGAAAAAAGCTGTGTACGTTTTAAAATGGGTATATATTTTTTCATAAAAAACTCCTTTGTTGTAAATACAACAGACATATTAGATTTATTATACTATAATAAATTTATCATATCAAGAAATTAAATAAAGGAGAATTTTGATGATACGAAAAATAATTAAAATTGATAAAGAAAAGTGTAATGGATGCGGTGCTTGTGCATCTGCCTGTCATGAAGGGGCAATAGAGATGATTAATGGAAAGGCAGAGCTTATCCGTGAAGATTATTGTGACGGATTGGGAGATTGCCTGCCAGCCTGTCCGACGAATGCAATTACTTTTGAAGAAAGAGAAGCTCTTGCGTACGATGAAGCCGCAGTATTAGCATCAAAACAGCAAAAGGAGCATGGAACATTACCTTGTGGATGCCCTGGAACGCAGGCCAAAGAAATAAAAAGGGAAAGCAGCGATTGCTTGGTACAAAGCCCTGCTATCAGTTCTCGGCTTTCGCAGTGGCCGGTACAAATTAAACTTTTGCCTGTTCGTGCACCATATTTTGAAGGAGCAAATCTTTTAATTGCAGCTGACTGTACTGCATATGCTTATGGGAATTTCCATAATGAATTTATTCGCAATCATATCACTTTAATCGGCTGTCCAAAACTGGATGAAGGAGACTATACAGAAAAGCTGACAGAGATTATAAAAAATAATAATATTAAGAGTGTAACTATTGTGCGTATGGAAGTACCATGTTGTGGTGGAATTGAATATGCAGCAAAGAGAGCATTACAGAACAGTGGGAAATTTATTCCATGGCGTGTTGTAATAATTTCAACGGACGGAAAAATATTAGATTAATGGAGAAAGATGAAATGAATAATAAAATGTTTTGTTTTCAATGTGAGCAGACCGCAGGATGTAAAGCCTGCACAGGTACGAAAGGGGTGTGTGGAAAGAAAGAGGATACAGCCCGGTTGCAGGATGAGCTAACAGGAGCATTGATTGGACTGGCAAGAGCTGTTATGGGAAATGAGCATCTGGTGAATAAAAATACAGATAAACTGGTCTTGGAAGGACTTTTTACTACAGTGACGAATGTTAATTTTAATAATGATACACTGCACATTCTGATTGATAAAATAAAGGCGGAAAAAGAGCGGTTGGTACCAAGCTGTTTTGAGTGTGAAAGTGCTTGCGGTAGAAATGATGATTTTGATATGCAGGATTTATGGCAGGCAGAGGAAGATGTGCGTTCTTTGAAATCCCTGATTTTATTTGGTATCAGAGGTATGGCAGCATATGCGTATCATGCGGCAGTGCTTGGTTACATGGATAAAGAAGTGAATGAATTCTTTTATGATGCCTTATTTGCAGTAGGTATGAAGGATTTTGGAATGGATGAGCTGCTGCCTGTTGTGATGAAAACAGGTGAGATAAATTTGAAATGTATGGCATTGCTTGACAAAGCGAATACAAAAACCTATGGAAATCCGGAGCCGATTAGTGTAACTATGATGGTGGAAAAAGGACCATTTATTGTTATAACCGGACACGACCTTTTTGATTTAAAACAGTTGCTGGAACAGACGAAGGATAAGGGAATAAACATTTATACACATGGTGAAATGCTTCCGGCACATGCCTATCCGGAATTAAAGAAGTATACACATTTGAAAGGGAATTTTGGCACAGCATGGCAGAACCAGCAGAAGGAATTTGCAGATATTCCTGCACCAATTCTTTTTACAACAAACTGTCTGATGCCGCCAAAGGAAAACTATGCAGACCGTGTATTTACAACAGAGGTTGTTTCCTATCCGGAAATGAGACATATCGGGGAAGATAAGGATTTTACACCTGTCATTGAAAAAGCATTGGAGCTTGGAGGTTATGAAGAAGATAAGCAGTTTACAGGCATCAATGGTGGAACAAAGGTTATGACAGGTTTTGGGCATAACGCTGTATTAGCGAATGCAGAAAAGGTAGTTGAGGCTGTAAAGACAGGTGCGATAAAACATTTCTTCTTGGTAGGAGGATGTGATGGTGCAAAGACCGGACGAAATTATTATACGGAATTTGTGAAGCAGACACCACCAAACAGCATCGTACTGACACTTGCCTGTGGAAAATACCGATTCAATGATTTGGAGTTGGGAAATATAGATGGATTGCCTCGTATCATGGATATGGGACAGTGCAATGATGCTTACAGTGCGATTAAGGTGGCAGTGGCATTAGCGGAAGCTTTTGGCTGTGGAGTCAATGATTTGCCGCTTTCTATGGTGCTTTCATGGTATGAGCAGAAAGCAGTATGTATTTTATTGACGTTATTGCATCTTGGTATAAAAAATATTCTGCTTGGTCCGTCCCTGCCAGCATTTATTTCGCCTAATGTACTTGATTTATTGGTAAAAAATTATAATATTGCACCAATTTCTACACCGGAAGAAGATTTACAAAAGCTAATGGGCTCCACTTTCAGTTGCACCGGATGTAATTCTTAAGAGCAGATTTTAAAAGACTTTTATAAAGGTAAGAACCACTCATTATCAGTAAAAAAGAAGATAGTGAGTGGTTTATTTTAATTTTATGAGTAACTATTCAGAGCCAAGGCAATTTTCATAAAATGCAGGAATTTAGCTTGCTAAAATGAGTGCATTTTTGAAAATTTCTTTGGCGAGAAGCCAACAGCGAGGAAATTCAAAGAATTTTCGAGCTTGGCTTTGAATAGTTACTTTTATGATAAGATAAAAAACAGGCAGCTTTCGGGCTGCCTGTTTTGCGTATATTAAAAATATCGTAGATTTGTATAATCTGCGAAAAAGTCCCTGTTTTTGTCTAAATTATGGGAT
>CAYMHX010000257.1:0-3574 GCA_964390325.1 uncultured Roseburia sp.
CCCCGGAGGGTCTATATATGAGGCGAAGTTTTTAATCGCCGAATATATAGATACAAAAATCTATTAAAATTGCTTCGCAATAAGATTTTAAGCTGCCTTTGGAAGTATTTACACTTGAATCACTTTACTAAAAATAGAGTAAATTTTTGTGTATATGGGGAACATACTTGAATTTTAAAAGAAAAACGAGTACAATCTAGTTTGCAAAATAAACTTAGGAATGGAAAAAATGAGTATTACAGTAAAATTACAGATATTTGAAGGACCATTAGATTTATTATTACATTTATTAGAGAAAAATAAGGTAAATATCTACGATATTCCAATCGTTGAAATAACGGCACAATATCTTGCGTATATTGCAGAAATGCAGCAAAACGATTTAAATTTAATGTCAGAATTTTTAGTTATGGCGGCGACATTAATTGATATTAAATCCCGTATGCTGTTGCCAAAAACAGAAGAAGATGAAGATGATGAGACACAAGACCCAAGAACAGAACTGGTACAACAGTTATTAGAGTACAAGATGTACAAATGTATGGCAAATGAATTAAGAGATTTGCAAGTAGATGCACAGAAGATTTTATTTAAAGAGCCGACACTTCCGCCAGAAGTTGCAGAATATGAGCATCCAGTGGACTTAGAAGAATTGACAGCAGATTTGACTTTATCAAAATTACATGAAATTTTTAAATCGGTTATGAAAAAACAGGTGGAGAAAATTGACCCTGTTCGTTCAAAATTTGGAAATATTGAAAAGGAAGAAATTTCATTATCCGATAAAATGGGATATTTAGAAGACTATTGTAAAAAACATCGGGAATTTAGTTTTCGCAGCTTATTAGAAAAACAATCCGGTAAAATGGAAGTCGTTGTTACTTTTTTAGCAATTTTAGAATTAATGAAGGTGGGGAAAATTTTCATTACACAAGAAAATACCTTTGATGAAATTTACATTGAGTCAAAGATTATGGAATAATTTCGTTACTTTTCACACCTTAGCCAACTAAGGTGCAAAAGTAACATACAACACCCATATTTATAGATAGAAAATGTTAATAGTTGGGAATGAGAGGAATAAATGGAAATCAAAAATTACGAAGCGATTATTGAAGCAATTCTTTTTACAATGGGAAAATCTGTAGAATTAGAAAAAATTGCAGATGCAATTGAATTAGATAAACAGGAAACAAAAGCGATTATTAAGCGAATGATGGAACACTATGAAGATGATACAATTGGATTGAAAATTATTGAATTGAATGGTGCTTATCAGATGTGTACAAAAAGTGAGATGTATGAATATCTAATTCGCATTGCAAAACAACCAAAACGTCATGTGTTGACAGAGGTTTTATTAGAAACCTTATCAATTATTGCTTATAAACAGCCAATTACAAGAGTAGAAATTGAAAAAATTCGAGGCGTATCTTGTGAACATGCCATTAGTAAATTGGTTGAGTACAATTTAGTTTGTGAATTGGGACGTTTGGATGCACCTGGAAAACCAATTTTATTTGGAACAACGGAGGAATTTTTAAGAAGCTTTGGCGTACAGTCTGTGGAGGAACTTCCTGCTATCAATCCTGTACAAGTGGCAGAATTTAAAGAAGAAGCAGAAGAAGAAATTAAAGCAGCCATTCAGAATTGAGTTTACAAGATAGATGAAGATTGTAAAAAATTACATAGTGTATCTACGAGATGGGGTTGTCGGGAAATGAAAATCAAACATAACATATAGTATATAACTTTGTTTTAAAAATTTGTAATTATTCAGTACCCTCATAGTTACGATACAAAAATCCATTAAAAATTGTGCTACAATGGGATTTTTGCATCGTAATTATGAAGATACTGAATAATTACAAATTTTTCGCATAAGGTTTAGTTGATAATTCTGAGATTAGAATACCGTTTGTACGGCAGAATGAGAGGCAGAATGAAAAAACAAAGAAAAATCTTGTATCTAATAATATGTATGACTTTTTTTCTGATAATAGCAAATAGTGAGATTGTTTGTTATGCAGCAAATGAAAACTCCACGCCAAAAGAGTCAGAGTTATATGCAAAGGCGGCAGTATTAATGGATGGAGATTCGGGCAGAGTTTTATATGCAAAAAATGGAACAAATGCAATGGCAAACGCCAGTACAACAAAAATATTGACCTGTATTTTGGCATTGGAATATAGTCAGATGGATGCGGTGCTTACGGCATCACAGAGAGCTGCGGCAGCACCTAAAGTTCATTTGGGAATGAGGGCAGGGCAAAAATTTTATATGAAGGATATGCTCTATGCTTTAATGCTGGAGTCTTATAATGACTGTGCTGTGGCAATTGCAGAGCATATTGCAGGGAGCGTAGAAGATTTTGCTCTCTTAATGAATACAAAAGCAGCACAAATTGGCTGTAAAGATACTTATTTTATTACACCAAATGGTTTGGATGGAACGGATAAGAACGGATTTCACCATACAACAGCAGAGGATTTGGCATTAATGATGCGTTACTGTACGATGATTTCTGAAAAACAGGAAGAATTTCGGGAAATTACAGCGACAAGAAGTTATAGTTTTGCGGAAATAGAAGGGGATAGAACTTATACGGTTACCAATAAAAACGCCTTTTTAGATATGATGCAGGGTGCTTTCTCAGGAAAGACAGGGTTTACAGGAAATGCAGGTTATTGCTATGTGGGAGCATTGGAACGAAACGAAAAGACTTATATTGTTGCACTTCTTGCCTGTGGCTGGCCAAACAACCGAAGTTATAAATGGTCTGATTGTAAAAAATTGATGCAGTATGGATTGGAACAGTTTGAAACTATTCATTTAGATGAGATAGAGATTGAATTAGAAAAATTGGGAGATATTTTAGTAAAAAATGGACAGAGCAGCCGTATTGGAGAGGATGTATACATAAAGCCTGAAATTGCTCTGGTAAAAGGTTTCGATAAAATTTTGTCAAAGAAAGACGAAGAAATACAGATTACCTATGAAATAAAGAGGGAATGGGAAGCACCGTTGAAAGAAAAAACAGAGATAGGGAGTATTTTTGTTTCGATAGGAGAGAAAATTTTAAGAGAATATGTCATTCAAAGTTCAGAAACGGTAGATGTTATTGATTTTCGATGGTGTATGCAGATGGTAATTCAATACTTTTGGGGAATAGAAGCCATTATTTAAAATAAAACGTAACTATTCAGTACCTTCATAGTTACGATACAAAAATTCATTAAAAATCGCTTCGCGATGGAATTTTTGTACACTTGAATCATGTTCTTTTGTTCAAAACAGTAAATGTTTTGAACTGCTCTGAATAGTTACAATAAAACATTTTTACATCGCAGCTATCAAAGTACTGAATACTTATAGAAATAGAAGGAATTATTTGGGAAAGAAAATTACGAAGCACTGTCTAAAAAATTGATTATATTATAGAAAAAAACTAGGACGAAAGTCCTGTTTTTTTAAAAAAATTAAATAAAAATAAAAAATAAATGTTAATTTCATAACAATTTACTTGAAATTTATCTTTGAACACACTATAATTACGCCTAGCGGAATTTGTAA
>CAYMHX010000258.1:0-3552 GCA_964390325.1 uncultured Roseburia sp.
TATCATGGTTTCTATAAAATTCAACACTATCTTATATAGTTTTATAATTTTATTTGTAACAGTTCAGCCATGTCAAAATACACAAATTTTGAGTGCAAATTTATTTGCATACGAAAAATTTTTGTGTATTTTGAATATGGCGTTCTGCCATAAGCGAGATTTTTAGCTGCGTTAGCAGTGAAAAAGGCTGTGAAACAGCCAAATCGAGCTTGTATGGCTGAACTGTTACTTTTATTTTAACTATTTGCAGCCTCTTTCTTAAAATCTACTATTCTTCATCAGGCTGTTGTCCATTATGAGCATACCATTTACATTCTGTTATCTCCATATTTGTAAAAGTTACTTTGAAAGAAGATTCTTCCGAACACTCTATACAATAATCGTCTTCTCTACGACTGAATCTGTACCACATAGATTTGATGGAAGCATTTATTTCTGTCGTTGCCCAATCTGAATAACCATGATTGGTAACAACACTTCCAAGATGCTGAAACGCTTCATTTTCATATTCAATAGAACCCTTCAGCCAATTTTCACTATCCAAATACATCACTATTCCACACTGGTCAAATCTATGTTTACTTTCAAATTCTGTTTTCACAGTAAAAGAAAAATATCTTTCATCTGTAATACAGGAGCATTTTACTTTCTAAAACTTCTCTAAAAGAAACTGCGAAAGCACATAATTACTCACATCAATCCCCTGCTCTGTCAAACGGATTCTGCCCTCATTCTGTAAAAGCAGCCCTTCTGTCTGTAATTGTTTTAATATCTCACCATAAATTCCATCAATCGCTGCACCAAACTCGTTTTCAAATTCCTGTCTTAAAAACCCTTCTGTCATGCGAAGTCCTAAAAACATAAATTCTTCCATCTGAGCCATTCGTTCAATTACTTCCGATTGATTTACCGCTTCTTTGGGTGCTTTCATATATTGAAAAATATCATCTACATTTGTATATCTTATATTTTCTATCAAAGATGCTGCACCCAGTCCTACCCCCAGATAATCTGCACGTTTCCAGTAACCAATATTATGCTTGCATTCTTTTCCCTTTTTGGCAAAATTAGAAATCTCATACCAATGATATCCTTCTGCCTGTAACAGTTCACGAGTCCGTTTTGTAGTTTGATATTCTTCTTCTTCATTTGGCAAAATTTTCGTCTGCAAGCCATCTTCCCGCCTTCTTACATCTTTCTCATACTTCTCATAAAAAAGCGTTCCTTCTTCGATAATCAAAGAATATGCCGAAATATGCTCTGGCTTTAATCGAACAACCTTTTTTAAGCTCTTTAGAAAAGATTCTGCTGTCTGATTTGGCAGAGAACTCATCAAATCCACATTAATATTAAAAAATCCATAATTTCTTGCCTTATCATACGTTTGCAAAAACTGTTCAAAGGTATGAATCCTGCCAAGTACCTTTAATTCTTCATTATTTGCAGATTGTAAACCGATACTCAAACGGTTGATTCCCATTTCCCGATAGCTTCGCAACTTTCCATCGATTACCGTTCCGGGATTGCATTCAATGGTAATTTCAGCATCCTCTGACACAGTAAAATTCCGATAAACAGCATCAAAAATCTGTGCCATTAACTGTTCACTTAAAAAGGAAGGCGTTCCCCCACCAACAAAAATCGTAGAAATCAAACGGTCATGGTATTTTTGCCCATAAAAATTTAATTCCTCCACCAATGCCTGAACATAAGAAGACCTCATAACATCATTTGCAGAAAACGATAAAAAATCACAATATTCACATTTTTTCACACAAAATGGGATATGAATATACAATTGTAACGTTTTTTTCATGGTACTCCTTCTATTTATAGAAATTATCTTTTGGTCATACAAAAACATTTTTTATTTTTGAAAAACGATATCTCCTCGTAAAGCGAATACTTACAATCCACATTCGCTACTTGTTCTTTCAAAAATTTAAGTGTAATTTTATGCCATCAAATATTCTCGCAACACAGCTTCCTTTTCCTGTACAGAACCTTGTATCATCTGCTTACTTCCGCCACATTTCGCCTTTGCTTTCTCTCGGAGCAATGTAGCAATTTTGGTACAATCTACGTTTACACTTCCTATAATAAACTGATAACCGCTTTCCTCTGTTCCTACAAATACACCACAGATTCCACTATGCTTTGCTGTCAGTTCATTTACAGCATTTCGCATCACAAGATTTTCCAAGTCCTGTTCAAACAAAAGTACATTTTCCTGTTCTTCTGGAATTTCTGCCATTTTCAATTCCATTAATTTTTGTTTTGCAACTGCCAGTTTATACTTATAATCTTGATTTTCTGCTTTTAACTTTGCCACTCTATCCGGCAATACTTCTTGGCTTGCCGTCATAGAATTTGTCAATGCCTGAATAATTCCTGCCTTTTCCCGAAATGCTTCCAAGGCACGGAAACCACAAAGCATACTAAGACGTACTCCACCCTTATAATTCTGTAAACTCATCACCTTTAAAATACCAATTTCTCCTGTAAAACGAACATGAGGCGCACAACAGGCACAGACATCTACATCACCAATAGTTACAATCCGTACCTGTCCTTCGATTTCAATTTTACTACGGTATTCCAATTGTTCCAGTTCTTCTTGGCTTGGGTAAGAAATGGTGATTGGCAAATTTTTCACAATCAGTTCATTTACCAAATATTCCACTCTTTCCACATCTTCCTCTGTCAAGACACCATTAAAATCCATGGTTACAATATTGTCACTCAAATGAAATCCCACATTATTGTAACCATACAAACGGTGTACCGTACCCGAAAAAATATGCTCTCCCGAATGCTGCTGCATATTTGAAAAACGATGCTTCCAGTCAAGGCTTCCATGTACAGTTGTACCAACTTCAAGTGCAGCACTTACGGTATGTGTAATCACATCCTTTTTTATTTGTACATCCAATACCCTCGCATTTCCTAATGTACCCTTGTCAGGACTCTGCCCGCCTTCTTCCGGAAAAAATAAGGTTTGGTCTAATACCACTTGATAAACCGTTTCTTTTCCAGCCTGTTTTTCCTCACAAGATAAGACTTCTGCATCAAATTCTACCGCATACGCATCTTCATCATATAATTTTCTTGTCATATCCTTCTCCCATATCTAAATTCGACAAATTAACTTCCTTATCATTTAATATGGCGGTGAGGAACGACCCTCACTTTACAATCGCCCATGCATGGTTACAGGTTACGCCATCTGACCACTCTTGCAGCTTTATAGCCATGCATATACAACAAGGGGGAATCTTTTCATTTGACAAACTAATTATTTTTAATCCTCATCTAATTTTAATACACTCATAAATGCTTCCTGTGGAATTTCTACATTTCCAACCTGACGCATACGTTTCTTTCCTTCCTTCTGTTTCTCAAGAAGTTTTCTCTTACGAGAGATATCACCACCGTAACATTTTGCCAAAACGTCTTTTCTCATAGCCTTAACAGTTTCGCGGGCAATGATTTTACCACCAACTGCTGCCTGAATCGGAATTTCAAACAAATGTCTTGGTATTTCGCCCTTTA
>CAYMHX010000259.1:0-3538 GCA_964390325.1 uncultured Roseburia sp.
TTCTTATATACGGACATCCGAAAAAAGCAAAGAGAGGCACCAACCTTCCGTTCTTTTATAACCTTCCCAAAATAAAACCGTCCCTAATGCAAAAAACAATTACAGTTCACCCACGCCATTCGCAAAGACGACTTCGTCGTTTTCCCGCTGCTTCGCAGCTAACTTTGCTCATAAAACGGCGTTCCCTCTATCAGCTCAAAGTGCCGGAATCTTTATGCGAGCATAAGATTCCGGCACTTTGGCTGATATGTGAACTGTAAGCTAAATAGCCTATATTATTCTATGGTGTATTATTTTGTGGCACATTATTTTGTACCGTATTATCTTGTGTTGTATTCTGCTGTGCAGCACTATCTTGTGCAAGAATTTCTGCAATCTTATCAATCATTTCATCCTCTTTCAGACGGAATTTAATTTCTACTCGTCTGGAAGCTGCCATATCAATCTCTGTTGTAAGATTGCCGCTTGCATCTTTTTTATAAACAGGTGAACTGTAAGAACGGCCATTTACAGTCAAAATCCCCTGTAACTGTTCAATCTGAGTCTGGTTTAATCCATTTTTTTCATTCAAACAAAACTTCGCTACGGAATTTGCACGATTATAGGACAATTCCATATTGCTCTGATAATCCCCTTCTGTATCAGTATGTCCTTCAATGATAATCTCGGCAATATAACCTCGATACTGGTCTTGTAAAAGAACCCCTAAGTATACCGGAATCGACGCCTTTAAAACATCCTGACTTTCTGATGTCAGTGCCGCACTATTATAACGGAATAATACATCGGAGGAAAACGTAATTGAACCTGTCTGTGCATCTACTGCCATACTGGAAGCATCATTAAATGTAGACTGTAATGCCAAAATAATATCGGTTCGGATTCCTACAATATCCTGCAATTCACTCTTTGTCGCTGTCAGTTCTTTTTGTGCATTTTCGATTTCCAGATAAGCATTTTTTAATTCTTCCTGTGTTAAAGCTGCCTGATCATAGGCTTTCTGAAGTTCTGCAAGCGACAATGCCAAATCTTTATTAGACTGCTCTAATTCGAGTTTAGAACTTTCCAAAGTTGCCATAGTAAGGTCTAACTGCTCCTGAGCTGCATTTAATTCTAATTCTGTCTTTGTCAAATCATCTGTCTTCTGCCTATAAACAACCAGAGTAATCGCAATAATTAAAATAAAAATCAACAACAGCGCAGCCATCATATCCGAATAGGACTGCCAATAACTATGTTCTGCAAAAGCCTCCCTATTTTTTCTTTTATTTCTCATATAAATTCCTCATTTGTTCAAACGTATACAACTGGTTACTAATATCATTTGACATTCGGTCACAAGCTGCTGCAAGTTCTTCTTTTTGTGCTGCTAATTCTTGAGCAAACGCCTCCTGCTTCTCCAAAGCCCCATTCATCACTTCCTGTAAACCTCTGTTTACAATGATTAATGTTTCTACTGTCTCCAATAATTCTTTACTGCTATGTGCTGCTATATTCTGAGCCTCTGCCGCTGCATTTAAAGTATTTCCTAATTTTTGGAAATCTGTTTCCATCGTTTGTGCCATCTGCTCTGTAAACTGGTTTACAATCTGCTCTAAGCCCTTTGTCTGTTCTTTTGCTGTTCCTTTTAAAAGCTCTAACATTTCTTTCAGTGAATTAGACATATTTGCCTGATAAATCACCATAGCTGCCACATTTTCATCTTCTGCTGCTACACTCGGCATTGCAAACTGACGGAATGCATTCTGAAAATTCTCTAACTTCTCATAAGCATCCGACATAATACTTCTGTATACAAACCCAAATACCAAAGAAAAGAAAATACCATAAACAGAAGTATGGAATGCCACCTTCATACCTTCTAATAAAGGTCCTACATTATCTGCAATTGTAAAAATATTGTCCCCACTAAATGATGCAAGTCCCATAGACAAACCTAAAAAAGTTCCCAAAATTCCAAGACCTGTCAAAGTACCCGGCATACTTGCATTAAAGAAATTCTTTGCCACTCTATCTATTAAATCTTCATTTATGTACTCATCAATATCACAGACTGCTTTATAGCCGCGCTTTGTCTGATAATTTTTCAAACGAAGCTGATATTTTAAAAATGCTTCTTTTAACTCTGCATCTGTAAACACTTCTTTACGGCTCTGATATTCCGGCCAGATATTTTTCCTGCCTGCCGCCTTATATTCTTCTTTAAACTGCTTCTCTTTTGCTTCCAGTTCTTCCGTACACTTATTTAAACGCTTAAAGCTCATAATGGAAATTCCAAACAATACACCAATGATTGCTAAAAATCCCACATTAATCAATAAGTTTACCATAGAACCTACCCCACCGGTAAAAACCCCGTTTATGACCAAAATAAAAATAAATGTCAGTACATAAACCGGAATTAACACATAATACAACTTGTCCTTTTTCATCTCAATCATCCTACCTTTCCCATACCTGCAAACCTTGTGCCTGTGGCTCAAAATTGCGTGTGAAAAATAAATTTTTCACACTTCCCTGCCTTTCTTAACATCCGTTATCAACGAAATATCATTTCGATGATAACACTTTTTCTTACCTTTTTCAACTACAATAGCCTACAATAATTCGTGAACATATGTTCTTTTTCATTGTATCATTTCTTTTTTTTAAGTCAAGATATCCTTTCTATTTTTAATAAAAACTTAAATATTTTGTGATATTTTATCTGATTATCCAATACTTTTTACTTTTCACATCCACCACCGCAGTTTCCACTGCACGTTTTTGCATCCGGACAACCGATACACTTTACACCTTTTTTCTTCTCTTTTATGATATAACCCACAGCAGCTCCTACAATGACTCCAATCATTAAAATCAATATAAAATTTACCATATATCCTCCATACTTCATATCAAATTGTAATTTTCAAATTATTCTAGCAAATCCAAAATTTTACACAAATTTGTTTTTACTGCAAACATATTCTCCCTTTATCAACAACACAATTCCAAAAACATAGTTTATGTTTAATTATATTACAACAAAAGTTCCGGAAAAGCAAAATCTTCCGGAACTTTTTTATATTTATGTAATACTTATTATGCTGTTTTCTTTAACGCATGTTCTGCACTAAAGTTTTTATTTGTTTTCTGAATTAATGCCACAATTACTGCTGCAATTGCTGCAACTGCGATTAATCCAGGTACAAAACCTGCTCCAACTGAACCTGTTGTAATCAATGTACCAATCTGATATACAAGATATGCCACTGTATAACCTGTTGCAAACTGAAGTGCAACACCTCCCCAGAACCATTTTGCACTACCCATTTCTGAGTTCATCGCACCTAAGGCTGCGAAACATGGTGGTGTAAAGAGGTTAAACATTAAGTAAGCTAATGCTGCCACCTTTGTTAAGCCCATAGCTAATGCAACTTCGTTTGCACCACCTGTTAAAGCCAGCTCCTCTGTGTCAATAAAGTTTGTTAATGCGTAACATACAGCCAATGTACCTACAACATTTTCTTTTGCAATAAAACCTGTAACCGCTGCC
>CAYMHX010000260.1:0-3534 GCA_964390325.1 uncultured Roseburia sp.
TGCTTCTTCATGTTCACTGGCACGAATTGTTTTTGCCGCCTCATATCCGTTCATTTCAGGCATTTGAATATCCATAAAAATTGCTTCATACGTCCCTTCTTGTGCATTTTCAAACATTTCTACTGCAATCCGTCCATTTTCTGCCCAATCTACCTGCATATTCACCATTCCCAGTAAATCTGTCATAATCTCTGCATTAAATTCTGTATCATCCGCTAATAACACCTTTCGGCCTTGAAAATCATATACAAATTTCTCAGTTTCACTGCTTATATTTTCTACAGAATTTTCATTTTTTTCTAAACTTTCAATTGTTTTTAAATTTTTGGTTGTCTGCTCTTTTTCTTCCTGCGGAATTTCAAACGGAATGGAGACAAAAAATGTCGTTCCTTCGCCTTTTTTCGATTCACAAGAAATCGTTCCTTCCATCAGTTCTACCAGATTTTTCGCAATGGAAAGTCCCAGCCCACTTCCACCATAAGCTTTCGCTGTACCCGCACTCTCCTGTTCAAATGGCAAAAATAAACGTGACATCATTTCCTCTGTCATGCCCTCGCCACTGTCTGACACCTGAAAATAATAATATGCCTTTCCTTCATGTTCTGAAACTTCTTTTGCTCCAATTGTAATTATTCCGCCTGTCTGTGTAAATTTATAAGCATTAGAAACCAGATTTAAAAATACCTGTTTTAAACGAAGAACATCTCCCAATAATTCTGTATCTCTGACATCTTCTAAATTTACTTCTAACTTTACACCCTTGACACGGCACTGCTCTTGGTACATATCTTTAATATCTTCTATGACATCTCCTACCAAAAACTTCGCAGCTTCGATTTTTATTTTATTACTCTCAATCGCTGACATATCCAAAATATCATTGATAAGTCCCTGCAATATCTTAGAAGCATTTTCCATTTTATTTAAGTATTCTTTTACCTTTTGCGGCTCATGCAGATTTTTTTGACAAATTTCATTCATTCCCATAATCGCATTCAATGGAGTACGGATTTCATGACTCATACGAGCTAAAAAGGTACTTTTCGCTTCATTAGCACTGTTTGCCTGTGCAACGGCCACACCAAGCTCTTTATTTTTACTCTTTATCACCGCATAGTGACGATTCTGCATCGTAATTACCACAATCAGCATCACAAAGACAAGAATTACCAAAACGGCAATAATCGTAACCTCTAGTCTTGATTTGTAAAGAATATCCATTAATGTCAATTCATAAGTATTTTTTAACATATACTTCATTACCAACTGTGCTTTATCACGCTCTGTAATAGTAGAAATACATTTATCAATAATATTTATCTGTATCTTATTTTCCTTTGTATTTCTGCCTACTACTGCCATTTCTTCTTCCATAAAAAATCCTGACATAACGGCAAAATCTTCATAAATCGGCTTTTGCAGATACGGAGAAAGTACATTTACATTCTGTGCCATTAAATCTGCTTCACCGCTTAATACCATTTGAAAACACGCCTCTGTAGATTCTCCAAACAGCATTTGAAATTCCGGATAATTTTCTTTGATATAAAGCTGTAATGCCGCGTACGCTTTTGGTACAGCAATCGTATAAGTCTTCGTTTTATCCGATATATCATATTCCATGTTTGGCAAACTTACAATTGCCACATTGTCAGAATAAAGCGGCTCAGATAATCCATAGGCACTATTATGAAACTGTGTATTTTGTGCGGATACACCTGCTACTAAATGATTTGGATATTCTCTCATATATTCCACAGGTGTCATTCCATCTTTCATCGTAATAAATTGAAACTGTAACCCACTTTTCTCCTCAATCTGTTCTAACAGCTCTATAAGAATTCCCTCTACTTCTCCTTCCTCATTCAAATAAGAATATGGTTTTCGATTTGGAAGAAATGCAATGGTAATTTCCTCTGTTTCTTCTATATATTCTGCTTCCTCTCTTGTAAAAATAACAGATTCACTGCTTCCGTCCCCATAATATTTTTCATTTAAAGTTTCCCAAAAATGAGGCTTTATAGAATAAATCTGCTCCATAGCATCATTCAATTCTTCCATTAATGCCTTATTTTGAGGATTTGTTACTGCATAATAACCAGTAGAACCAAAACGGCTAATTATTTTATATCCCTCTCTTAAAGCATTGCTTCCGATGGCAACCGCATCTACAAATCCTTGGTCTAGTTCCTCAAAACATTCCTCCGGGGTAGGCTTTACTTCTAATATAATTTCAATTTTCTTTTCTTCTGCCAATTCTGTCAGCCTAATTCCTTGATAACTCCCCTCAACATAGGCAATTTTCATTCCATTGAAATTTTCATAATCATTATAATAATAACGTGTTTCTTCCTGTTTTACATATATGACACTGGATTCTACCCCTACAATATTCTGTGAATATAAGAATTCCATTTCACGTTCCGGTGTTTTTTGCAGCTCTATCATAAAGTCAATCTGCCCGTTTCGCAAATTCTCCAAATGACTTTCATAATTTGCATAAACAAACTCATACTGCCAGCCTGTATAATCCGCTACTTCATCTAAAAATTCCACACCATAGCCTGAATAATGTCCATCATTTTCCTGAGTAATAAACCCCTCATATCCCAAATATCCAATTCTAACAACCGATTCTTCTTCATCAGGCTTTGCTGCCTGTACCGAATATGTTATTCCCAAAAGAAATAATACAGCCGTCATTACTATGTTAAAAATATAACAAATATTTCTTTTTTGTTTCTTATATCTGTTTTTTCTCATTGTATATGCCCTTCTCTCTTTTGGTTTTATAAAAATCCATTTTCTTTGCCCAAAATGACAAACATTCTTACTTTTTTTGAATAGTTTTATTATAGCAAATTTTGTTAGAATAAACACTCTTTTCCTTGACTGAAACACAAAAATACTATAAAGTTTTTTGTAAAGATTCAGAACCAACCTTGAAAACACTTCGTGTTTCTTGTCCGGATTTTCGCCAAAGAAATTTACAAAAAAGAATACCGACTCTGAATTATTACATTTTATTTTTAGTTAGGAGGAATAATTATTTATGGAAAAAATTGCAAGCTTTACGATTGACCATATCAAACTAGAACCGGGTATCTATGTATCAAGAAAAGATTATGTAGGACAAGAAGTTATTACTACATTTGATTTGCGTATGACTTCCCCAAATGACGAGCCTGTTATGAATACGGCTGAAATGCATACCATCGAACACCTCGCAGCTACCTTTTTACGCAATCACCCGGTTGTCAAAGAAAAAACCATTTACTTTGGACCGATGGGATGCCGTACCGGATTTTATCTGCTTTTAGCTGGAGATTATGAATCAGAAAATATTGTAGATTTAATGATTGAAATGTTTGAATTTATTCGTGACTTCCATGATGAAGTACCGGGAGCAAGTGCAAAAGACTGTGGAAATTATTTAGATATGAACCTTGGAATGGCTAATTATCTTGCAAAACGATATTTAGAAAATACGCTTTATTGTATTGATGAAGCACATTTGATTTATCCGGAATAAAA
>CAYMHX010000261.1:0-3524 GCA_964390325.1 uncultured Roseburia sp.
AGCATGGGCAATTCGATTAAAACTAGAGCCAGAAGAATTTTTAGAACGAAGGAAAACAAAGCATTATGAACATTAAACAGGCGAAAAATGAAATAAAACATACCGTACAGGCATATTTGGCAAAAAATGAAGCTGGAAATTATCGGATTCCTGCAATTAGACAGCGACCAATCCTTTTAATGGGACCTCCCGGAATTGGAAAAACACAGATTATGGAGCAGATTGCCAGAGAGGAAAAGATTGGTCTGGTGGCATATACAATTACACATCACACGAGACAAAGTGCCGTAGGACTTCCGTTTATTCGTGAAGAAGAATTTGAAGGAAAGACGTATTCTGTAACGGAATATACAATGAGTGAAATCATTGCAAGTGTCTATCGAAAAATTCGTGACAGCGGGCAGAAAGAGGGAATTTTATTTATTGATGAAATTAATTGTGTATCAGAAACTTTAGCACCTACGATGTTACAATTTTTGCAGTGTAAAACGTTTGGGAATCAGTCCATTCCAGAAGGTTGGATAATTGTAGCAGCGGGAAATCCTCCTGAATACAATAAATCCGTTCGAGATTTTGATATGGTGACATTGGACCGTTTGCGTTATTTGAATATTGAAGCAGATTTTCGTGTTTGGAAGGAGTATGCAAGAACACAACATCTGCATAGTGCCGTATTAAGCTACTTAGAACTTCGTCCAAGAAATTTTTACCGAGTAGAAGCAGATGTGGATGGTTTGGAATTTGTGACAGCCAGAGGATGGGAAGATTTAAGTAATTTAATGATGATTTATGAAGAACTGGAAATACCGATAGAGGAAACTATTGTATATGAGTTTTTGCATCATGAGGAAGTGGCAGAGGATTTTGCCGCATATATTGATTTATACCAAAAATATCGTGACGATTATGGCATAGCAAATATTTTGCAGGGGAAAGTAAAACCAGAGGTATTTGCTCGGATTTATGCAGCAGCATTTGATGAACGTATTGCAGTGACAAATCTTTTACTGGATGGATTAGCAGGTTACTTTTTAAAGTATAGCGAAGAAAAATATTTAACAGATAAGTGGTATGATTTTTTGAAAAAATACAGAGCAGGTATCATGGGAGCAGAACATCCACTTCGTTATTATGAAGAACTGGTGCAGGCAAAAGCAGAACAGATAGATGCATATAAAAAAGCAGGTTTTTATACGAAACGAGAAGAAGAACTTTTACAGAAGCTTTTGAAAAAATTAAAAGACAGTATGACTGGTTTCAATATATCTACGCTTGTAGAGGAAAAAGGTAATGCGGAAAACTGCTTTATGAATGCAAAACGTGGTTTTGATGTACAAAGAATTGTTTTAGAGGAAGCAGAAGAAAGAACAAAAAAAGCACTGGAATATGCCTTTGATTTTATGGAACAGGTATTTGAGGGCGGACAGGAAATGGTTCTTTTTGTGACAGAATTGACATTAGGAAAAGAAGCCGTTTTATTTTTAGCAGAGCATACCTGTGAACGCTATATGAAATATAATCAGGAATTATTGATTGGAACGAAAAAAGCAGAACTTTTGGCAGAGTTAAATCGATAAGTTTTAAGCAATCCTAACGAATATTTCATTTTTTTTAAATTAATATGACATTCGCATAAAAAATTTGATGTGGTACTTTTGATGTAGTAGAATAAAAATGTAAACATATTTTTTAGGTCAAAATAGTAAGTGTTTTGACAAAGGATTTTTGCGAATGAGGACAGCTATTCGTTTCTGAGCAAAAACAAATAGCTTTTATCCAATTTGCTTTGCAATGAATTGTTCAGAAATGGGGATGATTATGAAGAAAAAAATTGTGATATTTATGCTTATGGGTATGATATGCCTTGCAGGCTGTAGTTTTGATAAGAATGGAAATGAACAAATCATAGAAAAAAGTGTGGATGCTACGGAAATTGTTCTTTCAACAGAAATACCGGAGATGGAAACAGGAGATTTACCTGTTTCAGATAATTCTAATGAGGTGGTTTATGGTGGTGCAGCCTATACTTGGGAAGAAATTACTGTTATCATTCCTAAGATGTGGGAGAATAAGTTTGTTATCAAAGAACAGGAAAATGGCTTTTCGATTTATCAAATTGCATCTAATGAAATAGAGGCAGAGTCGGGTTTGCTTTGCAGTGTGTATCGTGATAGGGAATATAGAAATCAGACTGCAGGAGAAGTTTTACTTGCATATACCAATGATGGAGAGCTTTATTACATGCAGCAACCGACAGATGTAACCTGTTATACAGAAGATGAGTCCATTGCAGCAGAGTATATGGACATGATGTCTTATGTAGACTGGATTGCAGGAAGTATGCAGATAGAAGGCGAAAATGTGCATTATGATGCAAATCAGTATGCAATTGCTGTCAGTAGCCTTATGCCGTTAGAAGAACATCATCTTATAAATTTAACAGATAATGAACTTTGGATTGCAAGAAATGAAATTTATGCCAGACATGGTAAAATTTTTAAGAATGAATATTTGAATTCTTATTTTCATTCCTGCAGTTGGTATCAGGAAAAGGAAGGAAAAAATGATGTCAGTGAACGAGAATTAAACGAAGTGGAACTTTCTAATTTAAACCTGATTATTGCAGCAGAAAAAGATTATGAAATAAAAAATCCATATCCGAAACAGTTTACTGTAGGAGAACTAGCAGAAGATACTTTATTTGGCACAGAAGGAAAGCAAAAAATTCTTTATAAGGTCGAAGAAAATGGTGAGTGGGAATATACCTGTACACTGACAATTGATGGTAAAACATATGATGTGGCAGAATATGTTACAATAGATACACCAATAGAAGATGCTTATTTTATTACAGATATTTCACGCTATGATGAAAGATTAGAAATTGCAATTTTAGATAATGGACCAAGTGAAGACCCGGTGACACATTTTTTTCAGTATGATGGTGAATTATATTATATTGGGGCAGTGTCGGGATTTCCATTCCAAAATTATGCAAATAATTATTTGAATGGATTTACGGGTCAAAATAGTGTAATGGGAACAGGACAAGTGGATTTGATAGAAACAGCATATATAGATGCTTATTATTGGTATGATACAGAGGAACGAAGTTTAAAACAGATGGAACGTTTTGATTATGCATATCGTTGGTTTAATGCACATGAATTGTTTGTAGATATTCCATTGTATTATACTAAGGATGTAAATGCACCTACGAGAATGATAAATGCCCAAAAAGAAGTATACTTTATTTCTACTGATGGAAAAGAGTGGATTTTAGTTCGTGGAAAAGATGGAATAGAGGGATATATTCATATAGAAAATGGTCAAATTACCAATATTGGTCGGCCTGCCGAAGAAGTGTTTTCAGAATTGTATTTTTTTGGTTAAAATATGACTTTACTATTTTAGTAAAATATGAGAGAATATCTAAGGTATGTTAAATGAATAACAATTACATATTTACTTATGTGAAAGGAGTTTTAAGATGATTTACACAAAGGAAGTTGAAAACATGTGTC
>CAYMHX010000262.1:0-3517 GCA_964390325.1 uncultured Roseburia sp.
TATCATCAAAAAACTTTTCAATAATAGCTTTTCCAATATAATTCTTTTCAAGCAAGCTTTTTGTTTCTGTTAATACTACCTCTCTATCATCTTCCTCAAACTGACAAATCCACCTATCAACATGATTTTCATCCAAAGGTAGTAAAATTTCTCCTTGTCTATAATCTTGAATCAAATCTGCAATTGATTTCTCCAACTCCCAAATACTCATTATATACCTCCTACGCTTTTTCTAAGTATAGCATATAATGTCGAATACTGCTATATTTTACCAGTATTCGACAGTGTAAAGTTACTGTATGAATCAAAAAGGCAGACTTCTCCCTTAGCCAAAACTTCGCTTCCTTGTTTATGATTATAATCCAAATATCTGTGCCTTAAAATTTGCTATCTTTTTTATCTGTGTATATGGAATACTGTACACTTTCATTTCTGCTAATTGCCCTAATTCGTTTCTTCGCTTTCGTTCTTCTCTCCACATTTGGCTCCTGCTATAAATGATTTCTTCATTTTTTTCCTTCCTCCATTCCCTTTTTTCCTCTCGGATACGCAAGTTCTCCTTTTAATTCTTCTATTCTTTCTGCAAATTTTTTCTTTGTTCCTTTACAAATCATTTTTATGAGTTCTTTTTCGACTCCTTTTCCACGTTTTCCAAAACATCCTGTGATTTTTCTCAAATATTTCTTTATATGAAATTCGTCCAACACATATGTAATTCTCGCTATCTGATTTTTTCCGCTCTGTATCTAGCTTCCTCCATCTGCACTCAAATAGATTTTCTTCACTTTCGATAAGTCATAGGTATTTTCTATATATTCATACACTTTCTCCCAAAGTTTCTGATTTTCTCTTCCTTCACATACACGACAAAAGTAATACGGATTTTTTAACACATGGCATCCGCTTTCTTTTGCAATTCCTTCATGCACATAGATTAATTTCGCAATTGCACCATTATTTTTCTGATGATACGCATTTTCCACAATATCTCCTTTTTTCTTTCGGAACTGTAATGCGACATGGTCTTCGTCTGCTTCGATATATAAATACTCCGCTTCTTTCTTCTTTTCCGAATACTTCTCTTTTTTCGAGAATCGCAAACCATGTATTTTGTTTTTTACGGTTTCTCGGCTTACTTCTTCTATAGAAGAAACACTCACATTTTTTCCGCCTTTTTCATAACTCGTTTCTACTGCTTCTTCTAAAATCCTTGCTTCTGCATCCTCGGTCATTCGAGCATGTGGCGAAACTCCCATTGCCTGGTCTAAAAAACATTCATAAGACTTTGTTTTTTTATTCTGAAACCATGTTTTATGATAATGCAATGTGCCAAGACTTGTCAGAATCGCGGATTTTTCTTTCCGCACTATATGCCAATCCGAACGCAGATGTCTTTTTTCACAAATGGAAGCATCGTAATTTTCTAATTCTTCTGCTAACAAACAAAGTCCGAATTCCACCATGCAGTCGGTTACGCCTTGTACCAATTCTGCCACTTTGGTCATGTCTGAAGAATATATCACAAAAGTTTTTTCTAATTTTTTTGCTATATTTTCTTGAAAATATGTTATACTCTTTAACATAAGAAAACTCCTTTCTTTGTGTGTAATTTATTTTCTCTTCAATTATATTTTACCACAAAGAGGAGTTTTCTTTCTTTTTCTATTTTCGATTTTTCCTACTGTAATTTTACACTATCAGTGTCCCTAAACAGGAACAACTCTGTTTGTATATTGATTTTCGTCAATTTCTACACATGGGTGCGTCATGCTCACTCGCCATCCCAAAATGCAATTTCTCCACTTCGCTACAAAATCACATTTTGGTCTGTCTCCCTTCGCATCACGCACTTTTATTTCTCCATGTATGCATTGATAAAGCGGTCTACTACAGGGATGGTAATCGTCTTTTCCTGTAATGCTTTTACTCCAAGTGCAAGAAAAAGTCCGATACGCACAAGGTTTAAAACTACAAGCACCACACTTACGATTTGATATGTACCTGTCAGATACAGATAATAACTGCCAAATAAATCCTCCTCTCCGCCACCGAAACTAAGGAACTGTGGAATTATTCCAATAACTGTACTAATCAGCGAATAGAATAACATCAGTACCACTGCCTTTATCACACATTTTTTCAGCCATTCCGTTTTCTCAACAAATAAAATATAGCCTCCTACAAGTAAAAGTGCCAGATAACCAAATACTGCCGTTGAAAAATATACGATTGCAGCAAGCATTCCGGCTGATATACCAAGTTTTGTTTTCTCCATATTCAAATCCCCTTTTCTGTATATTTTATTTTTTCTTTATTTCTTTCTATTTTTTCGAATAACTCTTTTTATAAACAAACTGGTATCCGTATTTGGTCTGTCCGTTCTTTTCATAGGCATATTCCTCAACACCATTTGGTTCTAAATACATATCGTAAGTCTTTTCGTTTTTTCCAATCAGTCCTTTTAATAAGATTTTCTTTCCCTGCAAAAGACTTTTTATCTGTTCATCTGAAAACGCATTCCCAAAATATCCGGATACCTGCATACCACATTTTTTACTACAGTATGCTCCGTATTTTCCTTTTAAAATTTCAGCTTTACAGTTTGGACATATGCCAAGAATTTTTCCTTTTGGCAGAAACAGTTTTTTATATTCTTCTTTTGCTTCTTTGTTTTCTACAATCATGTCCTCTATCATTGCAATAATACCATCCATAAATACAGATTCCGATAACTCGCCTTTGGCTACAAGTGTCAGTTTGTTTTCCCAATCTGCTGTGAGTTTTGAAGATTTTACCACATTCGGAAGTACCTGAATTAACTTCATACCCTGTTCTGTTGGAAACAGCATTTTCTTTTCTCTCGTTATGTATCCGTCTTTTACCAGCTTTTCAATAATATCTGCTCTTGTGGCAGGTGTTCCAAGTCCTTTGCGTTCTACATTTTCTGTCATCTCCTCATTTCCGGCACGTTCCATTGCTGAAAGAAGGCTGTCTTCCGTATATCGCTTTGGCGGCGAACTGAAATGCTCTGTTACTTTTGTATTTGAAACTGTAAGCACCATTCCTTCTTTTAATTCCGGTAAATTTTTTGCTTCTAAAACCTCTTTTTTATTTCTTCCAATCTCATAAAACTTTAAAAATGCATCATCAAAACATTTCCATCCCTGTTGCAGTACCGATTTTCCACTTGCTGTAAAAAGATATTCTTCACAAAACAACTCTGCTTTTGTACTCTCATAACAATAACTTTCCGCTGTTGCCGAAAGAAGTCTTTCTGCAACTAAAAAAAGAATCTTGCGTTCCGGCTCCGGTACTGCAAAAAGATCTGTTTTTCTGACTTCCATTGTCGGAATAATGGCATGATGATCCGTTACTTTTTTACTATCCAGTACCTTATTTATATTTGGCGAAAATAAAACAGACGGAACAAATGGCATATGAGTTATCAAAATACCAATAACATTTTCGGCTGTTTCCTGCATATCATCCGATAAATATCGGCTGTCCGTTCTCGGAT
>CAYMHX010000263.1:0-3490 GCA_964390325.1 uncultured Roseburia sp.
AGAAAGGACAAGTGGTTTTGAGAAAGAAAAAAAGTCCGATAAAAAAAATAATCGGTGTGTTAGGAATGTTGTTTTTTTTGACAATAGCAGGTGTTGCAGCAGCTTTTTATTTTCGATATGAAGATACGGTTCGGGGTATGTATGAGGAGGCAGCAGGGTTTGTAAGGAAATCAAATATAGAAACCTTTCGATTAAATCAAGCGAGTACCGTTTATACATCAGATGGAACGATTCTTTCAAGATTGAAGGGTGAAAAAGATATAACATATGTAGAATATGCTGACCTGCCTGAATATGCAGCGTCAGCAATTGTCAGTATTGAGGATAAGCGTTTTTTTGAGCATAAGGGTGTGGATTATATTGCCTTAGTTCGTGCAGGAAAGGCAATGATAGAAACAGGAGAATTGTCGCAGGGCGGCAGTACGATAACTATGCAGCTTGCGAGAAATACATTTTTAAATCAGGAAAAAAACTGGAAACGAAAATTAGAAGAAATTTTTATTGCTTGGAAACTGGAAGAAAAATATGACAAGGAAGAAATTTTAGAGTTTTATTTAAACAATATTTATTATGGAAATGGCTATTATGGAATTGGAGCAGCAAGTAAGGGTTATTTTAACAAAACGGTAAATCAGTTAAATTTGTCGCAGATTGCTTTTTTGTGTGCCATTCCAAATAATCCAACATTGTATGACCCACTTACGAATATGGATAACACACTTTCCAGACGGAATCGAATTTTAAAAAATATGTTAAAAGATGAAAAAATATCAAATTTGGACTATGAAACAGCCATTCGTGAGGAGATTGTGTTGGAACGTCCTATGGCAATTAGTAAAAATGATTATGCAGAAACCTATGCCTATCATTGTGCTGTCAGAGTGCTGATGAAACAGGAAGGATTTGTATTTTTGTATGATTTTGAGAATGAGCAGGAGAAGGCACGGTATGAGGAGAAGTATCAGGAGCTTTATAACACCTGTGAAAAACGTCTGCGTACGCAGGGATATCAAATTTATACGAGTTTAAATTTAAATTTACAGGAACAATTGCAGTCAGCAGTGGATGGGCAGCTTTCCGGTTATGAGGAAGTAAATGAAGAAGGGGTATATAAACTTCAGGCATCGGCTGTATGTATCAATAATGAAACAGGATTTGTAGAGGCAATTGTGGGAGGCAGAAGTCAGGAATTTGGATTTTATACCTTAAATCGGGCATATCAAAGTTATAGACAACCCGGAAGTGTGATAAAACCTTTAATTGTGTATACTCCAATGTTAGAGCGGGGCTATACCGCAGAAACTTTGGTGGTAGATGAGGAAATAGAAGAAGGTCCAAAGAATGCAAATGGTACATATTTAGGGGAAATTACATTACAGGAAGCAGTGCAAAAATCAGTAAATGTCATTGCATGGAAACTGTTTGAGGAATTGACACCTAAAAAAGGATTAGAATATTTAAAAAAGATGAATTTTAGTCACTTAAATAAGGAGGATTATCGTCTTCCAAGTGCGTTAGGAGGATTTACGGAGGGCGTATCTGCTTTAGAGATAACAGCAGCCTATGCAGCATTGCAATATGATGGGATTTATAGAGAACCGACCTGCATTAAGAAAATTTTAGACCCAAAAGGAAATATGATATTTGAAGCTGATCAGAGTGGTGTACAGATTTATCAGCATAATGCAGCCAGAGCAATGACATCTATGTTAGTCGGTGTTATGGAACAGGGAACAGGTTCTAAATTAAAATTAAATGGAATACAGGCAGCAGGAAAAACAGGAACGACAAATGAACAAAAAGACGGTTGGTTTGCAGGTTATACCAGATATTATACAACAAGTGTCTGGGTTGGTTATGATATGCCGCAAAAAATGGATGGATTAAAAGGAAATACCTATCCGGGTCAGATTTGGAAGCAGTTTATGAATGCAATCCATGAAGGATTACAGGCAAAGGAATTAAAAACAGTAGTACAGCCATCGGAAGAAGGGATAAAACAAGTATTTACACCAAAAGAAGAAAACACAGAGTTGATAGAAGATTATGAAAACGGTGAAATGATAGAAAATATAGAAGATGTGGAATTTGAGCCAATAGAAGATATAGAAAATGGCGGGATAATAGAGGAAAATGTAGAGAATAACTAAAATGAAGAATGGAGCTTACTGTTTACGAGGTACGAATGAACAGTAATACGAATCGAAGTTACTGTTCACTCAGTAGCCAGACATTTACTGTCTGGCTATGTAAGAACGTGAGTCAAGAGTGAGCAGGCTTCTTTTGCGAAGCAAAACCTTAAATGAGCCTGCGAATCGTAACATAGAAAACTATAAGAAATCCGGTTGACACTGGGGACTGAAAACGTTATCATAAAACTACTTAAATACACAAACAAAGGAGCAGACGTTATGAAAAAATATGCATTTGGTGTAGATATCGGTGGAACTACATGCAAAATCGGTTTTTTTGAAACAGCAGGAGTGTTATTGGACAAATGGGAAATCCATACCAATACAGAAAATGGCGGAGAAAATATTTTGCCTGATATTGCAAAAGCAATTGATAATAAGCTGGCACAGGAAGCAATCAGCAAGAGCGAAGTACAGGGTGTTGGCGTAGGCGTACCCGGACCTGTAACCAGTGATGGTGTGGTAAATCGTTGTGTAAACCTTGGCTGGGGTGTCATGAACGTTGGCGAAGAACTTGGTAAATTGACAGGATTGGATGTAAAAGTAGGAAACGATGCAAATGTAGCTGCATTAGGCGAAATGTGGCAGGGTGGTGCAAAAGGCTGTAAAGATGTTATCGTAGTGACACTTGGAACAGGTGTTGGTGGTGGTATTATTGTAGATGGTAAAATCGTAGCAGGCTTTAATGGAGCAGGTGGCGAAATCGGACATATTACGGTAAACCATGATGAAATCGAGGCTTGTAACTGTGGTCAGTACGGATGCTTAGAGCAGTATGCTTCTGCAACAGGTATTGTGCGTGTTGCAAAGAGAAAATTAGCAAAAACAGCAGAAGAAACAAGTTTAACAAAATTTGAACCATTAACAGCAAAGGATGTATTCGATGAAGCAAAAGCAGGGGATGAAATTGCATTAAGCTTAGTAGATGAAGTCTGCGAAATCTTAGGTTCTGCTCTTTCTAATATGGCCTGCGTTGTAAATCCTGAAATTGTAGTAATCGGTGGCGGTGTTTCAAAAGCAGGAAGCATTTTAATTGACTGTATTCAGAAACATTTTATAGAAACATGTTTCCATGCATGCCGTGAAACAAAATTTGCAGGGGCAACACTTGGCAATGATGCAGGAATGTATGGCTGCGTGAAGTTATTGTTAGGTTAGAATGTTACTGTTTACAGAGCTATCAGACTCCTTTTGCGTAGCAAAACTTTAAATGAGTCTGCGAATCGTTATACGCATGTGTGCACATCCCCCGGAGGGTCTATATATGAGGCGAAGTTTTTAATCGCCGAATATATAGA
>CAYMHX010000264.1:0-3464 GCA_964390325.1 uncultured Roseburia sp.
CTTCTTTGATACCAAGAGAAATTAACCAGTCACGGCAGAAGCCTCTCCAATACTGGAACCATTCTAAATCTGTACCAGGTGCACAGAAAAATTCTAATTCCATCTGTTCAAATTCACGAGTACGGAAAGTAAAGTTACCAGGTGTAATTTCGTTACGGAAAGATTTACCAATCTGACCAATACCAAACGGCACTTTCTTTCTGGATGTTCTCTGAACATTTTTAAAGTTTACAAAAATACCCTGTGCTGTTTCAGGTCTTAAATATACAACGTTTTTTGCATCCTCTGTTACACCCTGAAATGTTTTAAACATTAAGTTAAACTGACGAATATCAGTAAAGTTGTGCTTACCACAGGTTGGACACGCAATATTGTGTTCTTCTACGAAATTTTTCATTTCTTCATGTGTCCAAGCATCTACAGAGCCTTCTAATGTAAGGTTGTTTTCTTCGCAGTAATCTTCGATTAATTTATCTGCACGGAAACGTTCGTGACATTCTTTACAATCCATAAGCGGGTCTGCAAAACCTCCAAGATGTCCTGATGCTACCCATGTCTGTGGATTCATAAGAATTGCACAATCTACACCTACGTTATATGGATTTTCCTGTACGAATTTCTGCCACCATGCTTTTTTTACGTTGTTCTTTAATTCTACACCAAGATTACCATAATCCCATGTATTTGCGAGTCCCCCATAGATTTCGGAACCCGGATACACAAATCCTCTCGATTTTGCAAGCGCAACGATTTTCTCCATTGTCTTTTCCATAAAAATCATCCTCTTTTCTTTATCATTATTCGTAACTATTCAGTATCATCCTAGTTACAATTCGGAAACTTATTAAAAATCAGCCACACAAATTGTTCTGCGATAAAGGTTTGCTCACACCTGAATTATTTTTTTGTACAGAAAATGTGCAGACCTGCTGAATAGTTAATATTATTCTTTATTTATAAATAATGTATGTGTATACATCTGATTCTACAGGTATATTCTCTCCATCATTTATTGATACCGTATCTTTTGCTGTCATAGTCACATGGTCACCTGATACATAGCAGATATTACCACCCACTTTCATATCAATGTTTTCCTTCACAACTACCACCGATAACTCATCTTCTGCCAAAATATCACTTATGGTTGCACTTCCTGTGATTTCACCATTCTCTACTTTTGAAAACTCTACATCAAAAGGATAACCCTCTCCAACAGCTTCTGCAATTGTCCCCTGATATAAAGTAACCTGATGAAATGCACTATAATCTGCTACGGACTGATATTCCATTGCAAGCTTTGCTACATTTCCCTCTAACGTAAACTCTTTCAGTACTACAGCTCCTTCTCCATGAGAGGCATTATAAGTATCAATCGCCTCCTGTGCAAAAGCTTTAAAATCAGCTTCATTGTAATACTCTTTGTCAAATGTCTCTATATCTACCGTCTGTACTTTTCCCTTCTTTTGAACATATACGATACTGTCCTCTGTTTCAAGGGAACTACACCCTGTCAACATCGTTCCAAGCATAAATACAGCCAGTATCAAATAACTGATTTTTTTCATTTGCAGCACTCCTATCTTCTTTACATTAGTTAATCTCTGATATTATACCTTTTTCTAAACAAAATTTCAATAAGGATTTATGACTATAATCTTTCTATTTCTTTTAAAACCTTTAAAGATTTAAACGTATGATTTACATAAAAACCTATATATTCTTCTAATAACGTTTCTAATTCTTTCAATACCTGCTCTGAAACTGCAAATTTATATAATTTTGAAATTTCAGAGGCAATAATATATTGTAAGGTATAAACAGTAGAGTCCGTTATTTTCTGTGCATCTTTTACCTCTTTATAACATTCACTGCACAAGATTCCACTGCGTTTCACGGAAAAATAAACGGCATTTTCTTCTTTTAAGTCAGAATTTCCACAAGAAAGACACCCAAATACATTGGGTGCTTCACCATTGATTGCTAATGTTTTTAATTCAAAAATGGCTCTCACAAGCCGATTTTCATAACGGTCACTTTCCAACGCACGAAAGGTTTGATATAAAAGCTTTAGCATTTCCTTTTCATCGTTATTTTCTTGACAATAATAATCAGCCACTTCCAAAAAATAAAATCCATAATAAGCAGCCACAGGGTCTATAGAAAGCCCTCTAAAATAATTCGATATCAAAGCCTTAGAAACGGTATATGTAGAACGTCCCTCAAAAAGTTCAAACTCACCAAAGGAAAAGGGATTTGCAGCCGCCAAAAACTGACTGTTTGGCTTCCTTGCCCCACGGACAAATGCCGTAATCTTCCCTCTTTCTTTGGTCAGCAATGTAATTCTTTTATCGTACTCTCCTATCGGCATGGCATTGATAACCATGCCTGTCACTATTAGATTTGTACCCATCCGATTTTACTTCCTGTTTTTCTCGTTCTTCACAAAATTTCAAATAATCCTCCACTTTTCCAGTAGTGGTAAAGTTCTTCCATGTTTCCTCCATTGTTCTTTCCTCCACATTTCGCTAAAGAGTTAATTACCTTAATTTAATGATTTAAGGTTAGTTTTTCCAATAGAAGAAACTCTTATACCACTTTTTCACTGGTAAATGTTGTGGTTTGACAGACCTACTGAATAATTATATCTCATCTTTATTATAACCAAAGTTTTTAATTAAATAATCGCTGTCTCTCCAGTCTTTTTTCACCTTCACCCAAAGCTTTAAATTCACTTTCGCATCAAGCATATGTTCAATTTCATAACGGGCATTGGAACCGATTTTCTTTAACATCGCACCGCCTTTTCCAATGATAATACCTTTATGTGAATCTCTCTCACAGACAATCGTAGCATCAATATCGAAAAAATTCTGTCCTTTTCTACGCTTCATCTGGTCAATGTAAACAGCAATCCCATGTGGAATTTCATCCTCTAATGCATGTAACGATTTTTCACGAATGATTTCTGCCACAATTGCACGTTCAGGCTGGTCTGTAATCGTATCTTCATCATAAAACTGCGGTCCATACGGCAGATATTTAAAAATCATATCAATTACAGCAGGAAGATTTTGTTCTCTTAATGCTGACACCGGAATGATTTCCGCAAAGTCATACACTTTACGGTAAGTATCAATAAATTCGATTATCTTTTCTTTTTCTACAGTATCTACTTTGTTAATAATTAAAATGACTGGTGTTGTCACTTTTTTCAGCTGTTCAATAATATGCTGTTCTCCTGCACCGATAAAATTCGATGGTTCTACTAACCAAAGAATCACGTCTACCTCATTTAAGGTACGTTCTGCAACATTTACCATATATTCACCGAGCTTATTTTTTGCCTGATGAATTCCAGGTGTATCTAAAAATACAATCTGCCCGCGTTCCATATCCGTATAAACGGTTTGAATACGATTTCTGGTTGTCTGTGGTTTTTTCGATGTAATCGCAATTTTCTG
>CAYMHX010000265.1:0-3460 GCA_964390325.1 uncultured Roseburia sp.
TGACCCTTGTAACGCTTGCAATGGTATGGCTTAATATTACTGCTACCAAAAAAGTTGGCGGTTTAAGTTCGAAATACTTTGTTGCACAACAAAAATCCATCGGTGCTTTAAACGGTTTTGTGGAAGAAATGATGGAAGGTCAAAAGGTTGTTAAAGTTTTCACACATGAAGATGAATGTCTGGAACAATTTAATGAATTAAACGAAAAACTATTTGAAAGTGCAAATAATGCAAATAAGTTTGGTAATATTTTAGGTCCTATCAATGCACAGCTTGGTAATTTAAGCTATGTTGTAGTAGCTGCTGTGGGCGGTGCTTTAGCATTAAATGGCGTGGGCGGTTTTACCGTCGGCGGTCTTGCCAGCTTCTTAACTTACAATAAGAGCTTTAGTATGCCAATCAACCAGTTAAGCCAACAGTTAAACAGTGTCATTATGGCATTAGCAGGCTGTGAACGTATTTTTGCATTATTAGATGAAAAACCGGAAACAGACAATGGTTATGTTACTTTAGTAAATGTAAAACGAGATGGTGACACTCTTGTAGAAACTCCAAAACGTACAGGACTTTGGGCATGGAAACATGTACACCAAGCAGACCAATCCGTAGATTATATTGAATTAAAAGGTGATGTTACCTTTAACGATGTTGATTTCGGTTATAACGAAGAAAAACTGGTATTGCACAATATTGATATGTTCGCTACTCCTGGACAAAAAATTGCATTCGTAGGAAGTACAGGTGCTGGTAAAACAACCATTACCAATTTGATTAACCGTTTTTATGATATCGCTGACGGTAAAATCCGGTATGACGGTATTAATATCAACAAAATTAAAAAAGCCGATTTACGCCGTTCTTTAGGCATCGTATTACAGGAAACCAATCTTTTTACAGGAACAGTTATGGATAATATCCGCTATGGTAAATTAGATGCCACCGATGAAGAAGTATATGCTGCTGCAAAGCTTGCAAATGCCGATACCTTCATCCGACAGCTTCCAGACGGCTACAATACCATTTTAACAGGAAATGGAGCTAATTTAAGCCAAGGACAGCGTCAGCTCCTTGCTATCGCCCGTGCTGCCATTGCAGACCCTCCTGTACTGATTTTAGACGAAGCTACATCTTCTATTGACACCAGAACTGAAAAAATTGTACAGGACGGTATGGATAAATTAATGCATGGACGTACAACTTTCGTCATTGCACACCGTTTATCTACCGTTAAAAATAGTGACTGTATCATGGTCTTAGAACAGGGACGTATCATTGAACGAGGAAGCCATGATGAATTGATTGCAGAAAAAGGTAAATATTATCAGTTGTATACCGGTAATCTCGCAGAACAATAACCTTATATCCTAAAAAATAGGGTTGTCGGGAAATGAAAATCAAACACAACATATAGTATATAACTTTATTTTAAAAATTCTATATGTTGCATGTCATTTCTATTTTCCGACAACCCCTTCTTATCTCCCTCTATGTTTGATATCCTTAATTGGAATATTCGCATAGATTGCAGGAACGGTTCCGTTATTTCCTTCTGATTCCGTTTGTGTAATTTCAATATTCAATGCTTCTGTATCAATATCCATATATTTAGAAATCACCTGAATAATGTCATTTTTAATCATTTCCATTACTTCAGGTGAACAGTTGGCTCTATCTGAAACCAATAACAGTTTCAAACGGTCTACTGCCACATCGCCGGAATTTTTCTTTTTAAATAAATCCAACAATCCCATGATGTGTCCTCCTTAATTCTTTCCGAACAGCCCTTTCAATTTAGAAAATACGCCCTGTTTTACATCTAAATCTAAAAATTCAACTTTTTCTCCTAAAATACGTTTGCTGATATTTGCATATGCCTGTCCTGCAAGACAGCTTGAACCTACTACCGGTGTACCTTGATTAGTAGAAATCACAATCTGTTCATCATCCGGAATGGCACCAATTAAATCAATTGCAAGAAGATTTTCTACATCTTTTTCTGTCATCATCTCCCCGCGTTTTACCATATCCATACGGATTCTGTTTACTACTAAATCAACCCTTCCAATTTCATTTGCTGATAATAAACCAATAATACGGTCTGCATCACGAACTGCTGAAACTTCCGGTGTCGTTACAACTAATGCTCTGTCTGCTCCTGAAATGGCATTCTTAAATCCCTGTTCAATTCCAGCAGGACAATCCAAAAGTACATAATCAAAGTCTTTCCTTAAATCCTCAATCAATGCCTTCATCTGCTCAGGTTTTACAGCATCTTTATCTCTTGTCTGTGCAGATGGAAGTAAATATAATTCCGGATATTTTTTATCTTTAATCAAAGCCTGTTTTAAACGACACTTTCCTTCAATTACATCAACTAAATTGTATACAATACGATTTTCCAAACCCATTACAACATCTAAGTTACGAAGACCAATATCTGTATCAATCATAACTACCTTTTTATTTAACTGTGCAAGACCTGTACCTACATTTGCTGTCGTAGTTGTCTTTCCAACACCACCTTTACCGGATGTGATTACAATTACTTCACTCATTTTTTCTATTCCTCCTACGTTCTTATATCTTATCTAAGATTTTCTTCGATACTGGTTCAATATAAATATTTCCATCTCTTGCTACTGCAATCTGAAGTTCATTCGTATCTTTTTTCTCTCGAAGTGCCAAACGACGTTTTTTCTTTTCCTTTTCTTTATCCGGACTTTTTGCGATTAAATCTCCAATCCGAATTTGGATTGGGTCCATTTCTAATGCCAAAATAAAACAGGTATTGTCGCCATAGATACCGGCACAAGCATTCCCTTTCAATGCACCTAATACTACAATATTACCACCTGAAGACACAATTGCTCCCGGATTTACATCACCTAAAATAGTAATGCTGGCATCACTTTCTAAAACCTGCCCGGAACGAAGTGTACCGCGATAAAATTCTCCCTGCGAACTCATCGCCTTGGCGCACTGTTTCTCAGCCTCCATCTGCATATAAGCTTCCATTTTCATATAAGCTTCCATCTGCTGTTTCATCTTTTCCGTAGATTCCTCGCTATCATCAACAACAAATAAAACATGAATACTTGTATGTTCTGTAATTGCATCAATTATCTGCTGTTCTTCTTCACTTGAAAGTGTTCTTCCTGTAAAAGAAATCCCCATTTTGGAATTTTTAAAAAACTTCTCAGATTCTTTAAACTTTTCAACGACTGCTTTTAGTAGGTCTTCAAAAGCAATATTCGGGTCTAAAATTAAATTTATGCCATATTTATTACTTTTCATCATAACTTTTTGTGCCATAACTACCTCCGAACCTCTACGCATATACATTAATTATATCGAATCCCACCAAATATGCAATCAAATTTCTTTATTTTTAGAAAAAAAAGTGTTTTGGTGGTTACTTTTCACACGTCAGCCAAACACTTGCTGTTTGGCTGCGTAAGAA
>CAYMHX010000266.1:0-3449 GCA_964390325.1 uncultured Roseburia sp.
GCTCTGGTATCCACTGCTGATTTTGCACTCTGGTCTGCCAAATTACGAATTTGGTCTGCTACTACTGCAAAACCACGTCCTGCTTCCCCTGCTCTTGCCGCTTCAATCGAAGCATTCAAAGATAAGAGGTTCGTCTGGCTTGCAATATCTTCAATTTCAGCAATGATATTTTCAATCTTTTTAGAAGTTTCGCTGATTCGGTTCATAGAAGCAACCATGTTACTCATTTCTTCACGTCCATTTTGTGCATCCTCTGCACATCTTGTAGCCTGACGATGTGCTTCTTCTGTTACATGAGCAGTACCTCTCATACCATCTGAAAGCGTATTCATAGTCGCTAACATTTCCTGTACAGATGCAGCCTGTTCGGTAGCACCTTCTGCTAATTCCTGTGCAGCCTCCGCTAAGTTAATGGAACCTGAATTTACATGCTCTGCAGCATCATTTACTTCTAATAATGTTTCACTTACATTGTGCTGCATAGTTGTAATCGCATCTAATAAATGCTTAAAGTCACCTACATACGCACTTTCACAACCGGAACGCACTGTAAAATTGCCATCTCCCATTTCTCGGCTAAGATTTTCTACATCAGAAATAATCTCTTTTAACCGTTCTGCCACATTGTGAGAGGCATTCATAATACCTGCAATCTCATCATTTGCCTTTGAATATGGAAATTCTGTGTCTAACGCACCATTTGAAAATGCATCAAATTTTTCTTCCAATTCTGCTAATGGCTTAGCGATACCATTTGCAATTACAACACTAACTGTCTTAGAAATAGCAGCAACTGCAATTCCTAAAACAGCCATCAAAATCATTGCACCTATTTCTAATGCCATACAGACTGTTTCCAACTCCTGTTCTTTTTGGATATTGATTGCCATTAATTCCAAAGTTGCTTCATCTAAAGCATTATACACAGGTGTAATCTGTTCAATCGCCATTTCCTGTGCCTGACGGCAAAGTTCCTGATTCGTTGTCGCACCAATTTTAATAACCTTTGTTTCTACTTCAAAGTATGCTTCTAATGCTTTTTGAATTTTTGCATAAGCAGCCTTTCCTTCCGGTGTAACTATTGTTTTTTCTAAGTCTGCTAAACGTTCATATGTAGCTTCTTTCCGCACAGCATGTTTTTCCATCAGATTATCAATCAAATCCTGGTCTTCATAACCGATAATACCACGCATATTAGAACGACATTCGGCATACTCATTCATAAATAATGCAATATCACCCTGCGGTAATGCGTAATTATTCATTGCACTTTTAAAGTTTGCTGTTACTACAACAATTGCAATTAAGCCAATAAGAGACGCTAACACAGAGATTACTGTCACGATATTGAACGCTTTTTTCAAACGTGCTTCAATTCGCACTCCTTTGAAATCAAAAATGCCGTTTTTGTTACCACTCTTTTCTTTTCCCATTTTCTACTCCTCCTTAGCACTTTTTTAGTCCTCTCTCACGGGAAATCGCTTACTATTTCATCTTACTACTTTTCACTTTTTTATTCAAGCCATTTTCTGACAATTACCAAAAATTCATCAACTTTAGATACATTTTACTCAATTAACCTCTTATAAATGACATTTTTTGGTCATTTTTACATAAATTTCTCTGAAATTTTACACAAATTTTACTTAATTATTTTTATATCCATTTTTTTATTTACTTCCACTATAAATGAGCAAATTTAAAAAGTTGCACAAAAATATCTTTGTATCAAAGATATTTTAAACTTAAACTGTAATATTCTCTTTTTAATACAGACAAAATATACTTATTTTTGTGCATTTTTCTGTATTTACTCATTTATAGTACTTCCAAATAAATTACGATTCACTCTCATCCCCTTTATAAACGCAAATAAATAGAAAGCCCTCGAATTACAATACTTTCGAGGACTTTCATTATAGGAACTTATTATGTTATAAGATTACAACGTTTTTATTTATTTACTTTTTCAATAATTTTATCTGCAACAGTATGCAAATAGCTATCTGCACCTTCTGTTATTTTTTCAATAACCTGTTTTCCGGCTTCTATATCTTTATCTAAATTTTCTTCTTCTTGGTCTTTTCTTTCGATAATACGGTCTGTTATTACATCCATATATTCATCTGCCTTCTCTAATACTTTTTCAAACGTAGAAGCTGCACGTTCTTTTTCTTTTTCTAAATCAAGCTTTTCTCCATTTAAACGTTCTGAAATATGGTCAACTACCGCTTCCATAACTGCTTCTGTTGCATCAAGACCTGACTGAATGACAGTTTTTGCTGTTTCTTTATCTTTCGCAAAATCTTCTGCCTGCTGTTCTGCTCTTTCAATAATACGGTCTGCTGTTTTTTCATAAAGAACATCTGCTGATTCTATTGCTGCTTTTTTCACTACTGTTTCTACTTCTTTGCTCATTTTTTCATTCTCCTTTTTATCCACTGTCTATCCAGTATCTTGCTTATTTATGCTTTCTCTACACCTCAATTTGCAAGTGTTTCGCACAAGTCTGAATTGTTTCTAATTGCTTTTTCTTACAAGAATCAGTATAATGATTTTTACAGGAAAAAAAAATGGTCAGATTTTCTATTCTGTGTATTTTTCGGACAAATTTCAAAATTTGATGGTGAGATACCATTTTCATTATGTTTTTGTAACTATTCAGTACTTTCATAGTTACGATGCAAAAATCCATTAAAAATCACTTCGTGATAGGATTTTTGCACTCCTGAATCACTTTCTTTTGTTCAAAACAGCAAATGTTTTGAACTACTCTAAATAGTTACATGTTTTTACAAAATTAATTTCAAAGGAATTGAATTATGAAGCACAATATCAACTCACAAAATACCAAAATCATGCTCTCAGAAACCCTTCTTTGTCTCCTAAATCAAAAATCACTGTCAAAAATTACGATTAGTGAAATCGTATCTATCTGTAACATTAATCGAAAAACCTTTTATTATCATTTTTCAGATGTTTATGATTTATTTGAATGGTATTTAAATGAAGAACTACCAAAAATTGTTAATAAAGTATCACCACCACTTAACAATATTAATGCTACCCTTTCCTATTCTGTGGATTATATAAAAAAAAATATTTATCTGCGTAACTCCATCGACACCCCTATTGGACGAGATAAGATTGTGAAATTCTTAACAAAAAATATTTCTCCTCAAATAAGAGAAATGATGGAAGAATTAGAAAAACGCTATCAAAAAACATTAGAAGCAGATTTCAAAGACTTTCTTGTCAAAAGCCTTACACATATTACAGTTCTTTCGATTATTGATGCAATAGAAAATCCAAGCGGATACGACATAGAACGAATGAAGCTTTATCTATCCGATGTATTTGAAGCCTCTATCGAAGGATTTTTTCAAAAATTATCGTAACTATATATTCGGCGATTAAAAACTTCGCCTCATATATAGACCCTCCGGGGG
>CAYMHX010000267.1:0-3447 GCA_964390325.1 uncultured Roseburia sp.
GGTTGCAAAATCGAGCATGAATGTGCAATTCAGTATGGTATCAACTGTATTGAGTAGGTGTTCTTATGCCAACAAAAATAAAAATGAGATTATGCGTTGAAGATGTTGAACGTGCTGTAAAAGAATTGAAAGACTATGAAGGACGATTGGTTACTAAATGTAATGTTCTTTGTGGAAAATTGGCCGATATGGGATTAACTGTTGCAAAAGCAAATATTAGTTCTGCACCGTTAGGAAAATATGTCCGGCTGAATGTAAATTATGAGCCGAAAAAGGCTGGTTGCAAGGCGATTCTGATTGCTACTGGAGATACGCTGAATACTCCAAGCGGTGCGATAAATACCCTTTTGATGATTGAATTTGGAGCTGGTATTCATTATAACCATAAAGAAAATCCAAAAGCATCAGAATTTGGAATGGGTGTTGGTACATATCCAAATCAGAAACATGCTTTCCAAGAGGAGGGATGGTATTACATGGATGAAAACGGACAGTGGCATCACACATATGGTGTAAAAGCTACAATGCCAATGTATAGCGCTAATATGGAGATTTTACAAAATATCCATAAAGTAGCAAGAGAAGTTTTTAGTAAGTAGGTGGTTCTAAATGAATAAAGAATTAGAAAAATCAAGACAGGTTGTTGCAGTATTAACCGTAGAAGATATGGAAGAATTTCTTTGGGAAGAAGAAATGCAGCAGTTGAATGTCTTGCTTGATAAAATTGAAGACGGAAGAAAAGAAAGAGGTAAAAAGCCTAGCAGATTACTTGCATATGGATAAATGAGGTGTTTGAAATGCTTAGTGTACGAACAATCGTAAATACAAGATTAAGTCAAAAATTACGAAAAGATGCAGATGCACCTTATACGGAGGATACTTTGAATATGACATCTACCAGAAATGGAACGCCTGCGAGGTTTCCGACTTTAAACGTAGATTCGTTGGGCGAAATAAGTACAGCAGATGATTTAATGAGAACACAGCAATGTGCAATTATTTCTACTATTGAATTGAAAGTATATTCAAATAAAAGCCTTACAGAAGCAAGAAATATTATGGATAAAGCAGGTGATGTGATGATTTTTATAGGCTATACACTTATTTGTGGTCCAGAAGATATATCAGACACTAACCATGTTATGGTAGCACGTTTCCGCCGAACTTGGGGCGGTGGAGACATTGAATTATTTAAGAAACAAATTAGTGAGAGCCAATAGGCTCTTATTTTTATGCACCGGATACCAACAGGTGAGGTATTCGCTGACCGCGGAGAGATAGCGGTAGAAAGGAAAGAATTATGGCAGATTTATCTACAATTGGTGTAAAAATTGGTTATGCCATTACACTAACTAACGGTACAAAACCGACAGCTTTTACGTGGCTTGAGAGATGTAGAAGTATTGGTGGTATTGCTTTATCACAGGAAACAATCGATGTAACAGCGTTAGAAGATTATATTATGAAATATGCTGAAGGCAGAGCTGATACAGGAGGTATATGGGAATTAACATTTGGAGTAAATGATGAAGTAGTAACAGCTTTAGAAACCATGCTTTCAGCAGCAAAAACAGCCAAAGCATCTAATAAGGAAATTTGGTGGGATGTATGGTTTCCAGGATTGGCAAAATCTTTTTATGTGATTGCGACACCAGGTACTAAGGTCGGCTTACCAGAAGTTAGTGGTGGAGCTGCAGCAGAATTTAGTATTTCATTGGTAATTAATGATTATATTGGATTGGATGAAGCAGTAGAACCAACTAAGGCATCTGCTTAGATGATTAAATTAAGGGAGTGCTGCAGCACTCCCTATAAAAAGGAGATTTAAACTATGCGTGAAATTAAAATTAACGGAAAAATTTATACGATTAAATTTACTCATAAAGCTGCAAAGTGTCAGAATTGTGTACAGAGTGTATTTGAATTAGTGACAGGAACAGTAATGATGGGAAATCTGCCGACAGATAGAGAACCTACTATTTCAGATATAATTAATAGTGTTGGTACGCAGGTGGCGAAAATTCCATCATTGTGTGATACATTGATGTTTGCTGGATTAAAAGCAGAAAATCCTGTTGAAACAGAGGAAGAAGCAGGAGATTTGCTTATTGAATACATGGAAGAAACGGGAAAGAATTATGCGGAAATCTTTGAAAGTTTCAAAGAATGTATGACAGAAGATGGTTTTTTCAAGATAGCCGGAATCGAAGATATGATTCAGACAATGAACAAATTAATGAAAGAGGAAGATACGATTCAGGCAGAAGTGGAACAGAAGAAAACAGCATTGAAGAAAAAGAAAGCCAACGAGTAGTTGACTGGAATCAAAACATAGAACGTGCATTTGCATTGGCTATGGAAATAGGACTTTCCTATGATGTTTTTTGGAAGATTACACCACATGAATTAAAGATTATGTTTGATGCTTACAAAGAACAGCAGAAACAGAAAAATTATATGATGTGGCTAGATGGCCAGTACACAATGTCGGCATTAGCTGCGACAGTTGGAAATATATTTCGGAAAAAGGGAACAAAACCTACGGAATATATGGAGAAACCTATTCCAATATTTGAGGAACAAAGAGAACTTACAGAGGAAGAAAAAATTACAGAAGAACAAAAATTATTGCTTGCTTTAAAAACTATGCAGAGTGCTTTTGAAATGAATAAAAGGTAGAAAACAGAGTGTCAGATTTGGCATTCTTTTTTATTTTCGGCAAATCTATGAGCGAATAAGCCTGTTGCGTAGGAGGTGGCAGGCAGTAGCTCTGCCGAAGAAAATCTTGTGAGAGAGGAGAAAACAATGGAAGCAGAATACATTGAAAAATTGACAAGGGTTGAGGAACGGTCAAAATCTAATACTCACAGATTAGACAAACTCGAACCTATTGTAGATGAGATACACACCATGTCAAAAACAATGGTGGAATTGGTGCAGGAAGTAAAACATACCAATGAAGCAGTAAGTGGTCTTGATGTAAAAGTAGACCGTATAGATAGTAGGGTTGATGAAATGGAAAAAGCTCCTGCAAAAGAAATAAATGATACAAAAAGAAATATTGTGAATAAAGCAATTGGAATTGTTATAGAAATTTTGATTGCCGGTCTTATTTGGGCGGCAGTGCAGACAATGTAGGAGGAATGAGATATGTTTAAAAATTGCGTATTAAAACCATCAGTCAATACAATGAACTGGCTGAAAGCAGCAGGAGTAAGGGCTGTAAAAACTATGGCACAGACTGCAGTAAGTATGATTGTAGTCGGAACTCCTACAACAGAAGTAGATTGGATAAATGTATTATCTGTATCTTTGGTAGCAGGTATAGCATCAATGTTAAATAATATCGCTGGTATTCCAGAAGTAGGGGAGGGAGAATAATAATGGCATTGACAATCGGACATGCATCAATTGATGAATATGGAAAAATCACAGGCGGTTCTGCAG
>CAYMHX010000268.1:0-3442 GCA_964390325.1 uncultured Roseburia sp.
AATAATGGAATTACAAATTCGTTAATCTGTAACTCCATCCATAAATATTTATATACCTTTATAATCCAAATCATAAAAAACTAAGCATATTAATGATTTCAAAAGCCAAAATAATATACACTCCAACACTTTCAATACAAAATAATTTTGGGGCATACCTTTACGATATGCCCCATTTTATTGAATGAACAGACTTCCCTGTCTAATTCATTTATTTTACTGTAATCTTACATTACTGTAAGAGGGAAAGAACACCCTGTGTAGACTGGTTAGCCTGTGCAAGCATAGATTGACCTGCCTGTGCAAGAATATTATTCTTAGAGTATTCTACCATTGTTTCAGCCATATCTGTATCACGGATACGAGATTCTGCATTCTGTGTATTTTCAGCAGCTGTGTCAAGGTTAGAAATTGTGTGTTCAAGACGATTCTGAACAGCACCTAATTTGCTTCTCTGAGCAGATACTAACTTAATTGCTTCATCAATTGTAGTAGTTGCTTTCTGTGCACCTTCCTGTGTACTTAAATCAATTTTATCTTCTGCAACACCAAGTGCTTTTGCACTCATATCTTTAATAGAGAAATTCATTACCTGACCTTCATTTGCACCAATCTGTAATGTGATACCCTTATTACCCGCACTACCAATTGCCTTAAGAGCAATAAATGTACCATCTGCCTCTGTTCCGATACTAGCAGCTGCAGCCGCTGTATAAGCTTTCAAACCTGTTTTTTGTGAGATAAGATTAGCCATTTCTTTTGCTTCTGTATCTGCTGGATCTGCTGCTGCTGTTTCCACAATTGTCACATCTGCATAGGCCTTTTTATCCATTTCATCAATACCAGCTTTTGTCGCAAATAAGAATTTCTTTCCATCAATTTCAAAAATATGCTCTTCGATATTTTCTGTTGCTGCACCTGTATAAGCCTTCTGTGCTGCTGCGTTCATATAAATGGTATCATCTTTTGCCGCAGTTGCTGTAATTGCAGTTGGTGTATCAGCTCCTGCTACTCCATCAACTGTTACTCCATAACCTGCGTGTGTAATAACAGGCTCCTGTGTACCTGTTGTCTTTGCTTCAAATGTAAGTGCACCATTATTCTCTGTAATTTTAAAGGCATCTGTAAGTTCGCCAATTTTCTTTAATTCAGATAAAACTGCTGTTGCAAGCTCCGCATCATCAATTTTGGTATCAGCAGTTGGTGCTCCACTACTTCTAAGGAATGCTGCAGCTGTAGTATATTTTGTTCCATCTTCTGCTACTAAAAAACCTTTTCCAGTAGTTCCATCTTCGTTTGGATCATCCTGCAAAGTAAATTTAATCTCAATTTCCTTTGAATTTCCTTCCGTATCTGTATAAGCTAACTTATAAGTAAGGAAATCATCTCCATTTTCTCCATCAACAACCAAGTTTTCCAATGAAACATCTGCCAATGCAGCTGCTACATATTTACCAGCTGTAGCATCTACTATACCAAATGTACCAGGCTGAGAAGAACTATATGTAAAATCTTTCTTAGCCATATCCTGAGAACCATCTAACAATTTTTTTGTATTAAATTCTGTTGTATCAGAAATTCTTGTTAATTCCTCCTGAAGCTCTGCAATTTCATTCTGAACTGCTTCACGATCATCATCTGTCTCTGTACCATTGGCTGCCTGAACTGCTAATTCACGCATTCTCTGTAAAATAGCATGAGATTCATTCAATGCACCTTCTGCTGTCTGAATTAAGGAAATACCATCCTGAGCATTATCAGAAGCCTTATTTAATCCACGAATCTGACTTCTCATTTTTTCTGAAATAGATAAGCCTGCTGCATCATCTGCTGCACGGTTAATTCTATAACCAGAAGATAATTTCTCAGAAATTTTTGCCTGCTGTCCTGTTGAAATACCTAACATTCTGTTTGCATTCATTGCTGCCATATTGTGCTGTACGATCATTGCCATAATTTTTTACCTCCATGTGTTTTTATTTTGTTTGCAGTTTTATGGGAATCCGTTCCACCCTGCATATTTATGGCTTCGTATAAGGATTCTACATTTGAATCCTTATAGTTTTCCGGTTGTGCCGGATTTTCTATAATAAGCAAAGACCCCTAGGTTAGTCTGTGCTTTATTACCTATTTTCCTTTAAAGCTTTGCTTTCTCTCGTTTAATAATCTGTGCAATCTCACGTTGTGCTTCTTTTGAAATTGCTTTTTCTTTGTAGTAAGGCGATTCTTTTTTCTTAGATGCATCGATTGGATTTGCACTACTTCTTGCAATCGCAACTTCACGAGGTGCATCAATCAAAAGATGAATATTATTTGCCGAACCGCCGGAAAAAATCACTCTGACATTTTCGCCAATATTGATATACTCGCCTGGCTTTAAAGTAAGCTTTAACATATAATCCTCCTTGATTCCAAAATGCAACATTTCTAAATAAAATGTTACATTTTCAATTGTGCGCAATGTATTTTGGGGATAGGAGGAATTTATGGGAACAACACAACCGATTAAAGACAAAGAAGACTTGAAACTTTTTGTAAATTATTATAAAGAAGTAAAGCCGCACCCACGAAATCACACATTGTTAGTTTTGGGACTTCATACTGCTTTGCGTATCAGCGATATTTTATTGTTAAAATGGAATGATATTTATGATTTTGAAAAAGGATGTTTTCGAAAACATATTTATTTGAAAGAAAAAAAGACTGGAAAAAAGAACATGATTGCACTTAATTCTCGTGTAAAATGTGTCTTAGCTCACTATATGGAAACCAGAGCCATCCTTCACGATGACTATGTTTTTACAAAAAATACGAATTTTTCTAAACCATTGAGCAGAACGCAGGCTTACCGTATCGTCTGTTATGCTGCAAAAGAAGCTCTGCATGCCGAACATATCAGCTGTCACTCACTTAGAAAAACTTTCGGTTACCATGCGTGGAAACAAGGAACACCGCCAGCACTTCTTATGGATATTTTTAATCATTCTTCATACAATGTTACAAAAAAATATCTCGGAATTGAACAGGATGAAAAAGACGAGGTTTTTCTCGGTATGGAAATCCTGTAGATAAATATGACATATGTAATATATAAGAATTTGTAAGAATACAAATAAATTTTGTACGAAGTTTTTTAGTCAAAAAATCAAAAATACTATAAAGTATTATTTTTTTTAACCGATATAAATAGTGTAAGATAAATGCGTCACAAAAAAATGTAACATTTTATTTAGAAATGTTGCATTTTTTATTGTCTAGTTTACACTTCCCTACCGATTTTATTCAAATTACAGTCCTTTAAAATATATGTCCCTACTCCTGCCATTCCAACCTTTTACTTGAATAGCCAGCACTGCCAAAGTCATGACATTTGGCTCAAAACGGAACTTTTCCCTCCGGTCAATATTCCGTTTTTCTAGGGAGATTCCCTAACCCTTTTTCC
>CAYMHX010000269.1:0-3401 GCA_964390325.1 uncultured Roseburia sp.
CTATTATTGCAAAAAATGGAGACTAGCACAAGGTACGCACTATGGTGCGTTTACGTTTAAACTATCTTAGAAAATGTAGTTTTTTTTCAAAAATATATAAGTTGATAAAACACATATGATTATTAAGGAGAAAAGTATGAAATACGCATTAATCGGTTGTGGACGTATTGCTACAAATCATGTAAAAGCTGTGTTAAATAATAATTTAGAATTTGTAGCAGCATGTGACATTGTAGAAGAAAACATAGAAACGCTTTTAGCAAAGTATGAATTAGAGAATGATAATAGCATTGCAAGATATACAGATTATAAACAGATGATTGAAGAACATCCTGAGTTGGAATTGATTGCAATTGCAACATCTAGTGGAAGTCATGCAGAAATTGCATTGTATTGTATTGAACATGGTATACATATTATTATTGAAAAACCAATGGCAATGAATATGGCAGATGCAGAAGAAATTATCCGAAGAAGTGAAGAAAAGGGGGTAAAAGTTTGTGCATGTCATCAGAATAGATTTAATATTGCTGTTCAGAAAACAAGAAAGGCAATAGAAGATGGTCGTTTTGGAAAGCTTTCACATGGAAGTGTTCATGTACGTTGGAATAGAAACAAGGCTTATTATGAGCAGGCACCATGGAGAGGAACATGGGCAGAAGATGGTGGATGTTTGATGAATCAGTGTATTCATGGAATTGATTTGCTTCGCTGGATGATGGGTGGCGAAGTAGAATCTGTATATGGTGCAACACGTCAGCAACAGCATGATTATTTAGAAGCAGAAGATATAGGAATGGCAGTTGTTTCTTTTAAGAATGGAGCAGTTGCAACAATAGAAGGAACAACAAATGTTTATCCAAAGAATTTGGAAGAGACATTGTATCTTTTCGGAGAAAATGGAACAGTAAAAATTGGTGGAAAATCTACAAATAATTTGGATGTATGGGAATTTGTAGATGAAACAGAAGAAGACCAAAAGAATAAAGGTTTAGAAGAAGTGACAAGTAACGTATATGGAAATGGACATACCAGTATTTATGCAGATGTGATGGATGCTATTGTAAATGACCACAAGCCATATGTAGATGCAATAGAAGGAAGAAATGCATTGGAAATGATTTTGGCAATTTATAAAAGTCAAAAAACAGGAGAAGTTGTGAAATTCCCTCTAGTGGATTTTGCAAGTGTGGATATGGCAGGAGAATTTGAATAAAATGGGATATTTTGTACATGAAAGCAGTTATGTAGATGAAAATGTTGTAATTGGAGAAAATACAAAAATCTGGCATTTTTCTCACATTCAGAGTGGTGCAGTAATTGGAAAAAACTGTTCTTTTGGACAGAATGTAAATGTATCAAATCATGTTCGAATTGGAAATGGTGTGAAAGTTCAGAATAATGTTTCTATTTATGAAGGTGTGGAATTGGAGGATGATGTATTTTGTGGTCCTTCTATGGTATTTACAAATGATTTAACTCCACGTGCCAAATATCCAAAAGGAAATATTGGATATAAGAAAACACTTGTAAAAAGAGGAGCAACAATTGGAGCAAATGCAACAGTTGTTTGTGGACATGAATTAGGGAAATGGTGCATGATTGCAGCAGGAGCAGTTGTAACAAAAAATGTGCCTGCGCATGCATTGATGGCAGGTGTACCTGCAGTTCAGAGAGGATGGGTTTGTGAATGTGGACAAGTATTGGATGAAAGTCTAATATGTTCAGAATGTAGCAGAAAATATGTAAAAAAAGAAAATGGCTTAGCAGAGGTACAGAATGGAATTTCGTGATTTAAAGAAACAATATCAGGTATTGAAATGTGAAATTGATTCAGCGATTGAATCGGTTTGTGCTTCAGCACATTATATTTCAGGAACAAAAGTAAAAGAATTGGAAAAAGAATTAGCAGAATACGTGGGTGTAAAACACTGTATTACCTGTGCAAATGGAACGGATGCTTTATCAGTTGCATTGGAAGTATGGGGCATTGGTGAAGGGGATGCCGTTTTTGTACCGGATTTTACATTTTTTTCAAGTGGGGAATGTCCTGCAGCAGAAGGAGCAGTACCTATTTTTGTAGATGTAGAGGAAGACACCTATAATATAGACCCTGAAAAATTGGAAGAAGCAATTTTAAAGGTAAAAGAGGAAGGAAAATATGTACCCAAAGTAGTTGTGGCAGTAGATTTATTTGGTCAATGTGCAGATTATGATAAGATTTCTGTTATCTGTAAAAAATATGGACTTTTACTTTTAGAAGATGGAGCACAGGGATTTGGAGGCTCTATTAGAGGAAAAATGGCGTGCAGTTTTGGTGATATTTCTACAACCAGCTTTTTTCCTGCAAAACCACTTGGCTGTTATGGAGATGGAGGAGCTATCTTTACAGATAATGATGAATGGGCTGAATTAATTCGCAGTATCTGTGTACATGGGAAAAGTGGAGATGATAAATATAATAATGTTAGAATAGGAAGAAACAGTCGTTTAGATACGATACAGGCAGCTATTTTAAAAATTAAATTGAAAGCATTTAAAGAATATGAAGTAGATGCTGTAAACCAGGCTGCACAGTGGTATGAGGAATTATTAAAAGATTCATCATTGAAGCTTCCAGTTGTAAAAGATGGATATGTCAGTAGTTGGGCACAGTACACAATACAGTTTCCTGAAAATGTAAATAGAGATGATATACAGAAAAAATTAAAAGAACAGGGAATACCGACAATGGTTTATTATATGAAACCAATGCATTTGCAAGGAGCATTTATAGGAACAGATAGTGCAGATGCGAAATGTCCTATAACAGAGAAATTATGTAAAACGGTATTAAGTTTGCCAATACATCCATATATGGAAAAAGAGCAGATAAAACAAATAGTAGATTTTTTGAGTTATTGTTCACAGAGCTATCAGACATTTACTGTCGGATAGCGAAATAGCATGATTCAGGTGTGAATACTGTCCGATGGACAGCTTAGACTCCTTTTGCGTAGCAAAACTTTAAATGAGTCTGCGAATCGTTACTGTTTACGAGATACGAGTGAACAGTAACAGAGGGATAATTTTTATTATGCCATCTTTTGGAGTATTTAAATTGTTTTTCTAAATGTCAGGTTGTAGGCAACAATTATTTGTGCTATTCTAAATTTGTAACGCAATAAGATGATTTGGAGAAATGAATAATATGATTAAAATGCTTTTGGCTATTGCAAAAGATATTGTCAAGTTTTTTGTAAGATATGCACCGTTTGGTTGTTTTTTTGCGATGATAGTGACGGTAGTGTACTTGTTTTACGAAGGATATTGGAGAAGGAAGCAATTAAAGGATAAAAGTAAAATATTGATAATTGGGCGACGCACACTCGTGACTTTAGTCGTGAGTTAGTCGCCTTTAC
>CAYMHX010000270.1:0-3389 GCA_964390325.1 uncultured Roseburia sp.
ATTTTACTGGGCTGACGGGTGTTTTTTGCTCTTTTTTACTTCAAAAGTCAGGTTTCTGATAATTTTACAGATACAATCACTCCCATTATAATTCAAATAAAAAGTTAGCACAAGAAAATTACTGATATTTTATAAGATTTTTAGAACTATATATTCGGCGATTAAAAACTTCGCCTCATATATAGACCCTCCGGGGGATGCACACACACGCGTATAAGGAATTTGTCACTTCGTGACCGCGTGTGGCGCAGGCGTGATTTTCAATCACCGCCTATATATATAACTGGAGAAATATTATTATTTATAAAATAAGTATTGCTTCTGAAAAACAAAATCCACACCACCGAAGCATTACTTTCTCATTCTTCGGCGTGTGTGGCTTCTGTTTCATATAAATTATCTGTAATTATTCAGTACCTTCCTAATTACAATGCAAAAATCTATTTAAAATTGTTTTTACTGAGATGTTCCTCTCCGTTCTGTATTTTCAGTATTCTGTGTATTTTGTGTTGTTTCTGTATTCTGTGTATTTCCAGTCATATCATCTACACCATTTTCTACGCCCTGAATAATTTCCTGTCCTGCATTTCCAACACCGTCTATTACATCTCCAACTGCATTTCCTGCATCATTTAACAAACTATCGTCTGTTCCATTTACCGTATTAGTGTCTTCGATAACTTCTGTACCGCCAACCTGATTGTTATTCATATTTTCGGTATTTAAATTAGATTGTGTATTTGCACCAGTATTATTTTCTGTTGTCGTACCAGTGTTATTTTCTGTGTTTGTTGTGTCATTTCCAGTACCGCAGCCACAAGCTGTCAACATACTAAAAGACAAAACCAGTGTCATCATCATTAAAAACTGTTTCCACTTTTTCATAAATCATTCTCCTTTTCTGCTACAGATTTTTCTGTTTGTAACATTAGTATGCTGCAAAAATGCTTATTTATACATAATTTTATTTTGATTATAACTGTTACAATTCACACATCAGTCAAACACTTGCTGTTTGGCTGATGTGTGAACAGTAACTAACCTTTTAAAATCTGTGACTTTAGTACGATTATTTGTTGACAAGGATTTTTCAAATGTTATAATTTAATTAAGAAAAATATTTTTTATTTTATAAAAAGGAGAAGTGATACCCATGAACAAAGTATTAGAAGAAATTTCCAAAATTGGTATTGTTCCTGTTATTGCATTGGACAACGTAGAAGATGCTGCACCTTTAGCAAAAGCTTTATGCGATGGCGGACTTCCATGTGCAGAAGTTACTTTCCGTACAGATGCTGCAGAAGAATCTATCCGCATCATGTCTGAACAGTTCCCTGAAATGTTAGTTGGTGCTGGTACTGTTCTTACTACAGAACAGGTTGACCGTGCAGTTGCAGCAGGTGCAAAATTCATCGTTAGCCCTGGCTTAAATCCAAAAGTAGTAAAATACTGTGTAGAAAAAAATATTCCTATCACACCAGGCTGTGCAAATCCAAGTGACGTTGAAGTTGCTATCGAATTAGGTCTTGATGTTGTAAAATTCTTCCCTGCAGAAGCAGCAGGCGGATTAAACATGATTAAATCTATGGCAGCTCCATACACAAAGATGAAATTTATGCCAACAGGTGGTATCAATGCGAAAAACTTAATCAGCTACCTTGATTTCAAGAGAATTATCGCTTGCGGCGGTTCTTGGATGGTTAGCAAAGATTTAATTGATGCAAAAGACTGGGATGGCATTACAGCTCTTACAAAAGAAGCAGTTTCTACTATGTTAGGCTTCCACCTTCGCCATGTTGGTATCAACCATGCTTGCGAAAACTGTGCAGCAGAAGCAGCAGATAAATTAGGCTTACTTACAAGCTTACCGGTAAAACCAGGCAACAGCTCTATCTTCGTAGGTGCTATGTTTGAAATCATGAAAGGCAAAGGACCTGGTGAACACGGACATATCGCAATCGGTACAAACTACTTAGAACGTGCAATTTACCACTTACAGAAACGCGGATTTGTATTTGATGAAACATCTTATAAATACAATGCAAAAGGTGAACTTATCTTCGCTTACATGAAAGACGAAATCTCAGGATTTGCAATCCACTTTAACCAGAAATAATCATATATCATTATTAGGAGGGTTTTTCCAATGAACAATTGTGCTTACTGTCAGGAAGGCGAATTAGTTGCAGCATTTGGTATCAAAATCTGTGAACTCCCTGAATCAAAAGTATATTTATTCAAAGAACAGAGCCACAAAGGCCGTGTTATCGTAGCTCACAAAAAACACGTTAGTGAAATGGTAGAATTAACAGCAGAAGAACGTGCAGCTTACTTTGAAGACGTAAACCACGTTGCAGAAGCTATCCACAAAGCATTTGCTCCACAGAAAGTAAACTATGGTGCATACGGCGATACAGGACATCACCTTCACTTCCATCTTGTACCAAAATATACAGATGAATTTGAATGGGGTGGCGTATTCGCAATGAATCCACAGCAGAAATTCTTAACAGATGCTGAATATGATGAATTAATCGCTGAATTAAAGAAATACTTATAATAAAAAACAGAAGCTATGGAAGTTTATCCCATAGCTTCTGTTTTTTATAATAAAATCATTCCATTCTCATCTGCCTGCATTGGAATTACCTGAAAAATATCAAGCATTGTATGATACAGCCCTATTCCAAGCCAGAAAAACGCAAGATATATCATTCCCACCTTATAATGCTTTGCATAAAATCTATGACCACCAAACCAGCCTGTCAAAATTGCCAACCAAATATATTTCTTTTTACTTATCGGAATAGGTTCTCTATTTGCAGAACGTTCAAACATAGAAGAAACAGCACGGGAAACTTTTCCTCCCTTTTTCCCATCATCAATTCCATACTCTTTTTTGAGTGCCTTCAGTTCTTCTTCTGCTGCAGCAAATTCTTCAAGGGTATATTCTCTTTCCGGTTCCTTTTGCTCTTTTTTTACTTTTTCTTCTTTTGCTTTTCCAAACATACTACTACTCCTTTTCTTTCCTTACAAACGATTCTTATTATATACTTATCAGTACCTTCATAGTTACCTTTTTTTCTTCAATTATTTATCCCATAAGAAAAATCTGCACATTCCCTTTTTCTCTTTTCTTGCAAGACCTTTCTTATAAAATAAATCCGTTTCTTTGTAACGTAAAAACTTTCTATTTCATAAAATACAGGGACACCGGAACGCCGGTGCCCCTTGACTACATATAAATATGTAATTAAATTCTTTATTAACCCTGAGCTTTTGCTTTGATAGCAGCGATTTCTCCCTGAATTTCTTCCATTTTTTCTTTTGAAAGTGGATAGAATTTCATAGCTACTACGTTACATAAGTTACCGATAATTACAGAACCA
>CAYMHX010000271.1:0-3373 GCA_964390325.1 uncultured Roseburia sp.
ATGGCGTTTCGCTTCAAGCTTGGCTTTGAATAATTACAATGTTTTTTGAAATATAGAATGGTTCAGAAAAGGGGATTCTTATGAGAAATTGGGAACAAAATGTGCGAAAAGTCGTTCCGTATGTTCCGGGAGAACAACCGACACAGCAGAATATTATTAAATTAAATACAAATGAAAATCCTTATCCTCCTGCACCGAAAGTAGCAGAAGTATTGCAGAATTTAGATATTGGAAAACTTCGCAAATATCCGGACCCGACTTGTAAAGTTTTGGTAGATGCAATTGCAAAAAATTATGGGTTAGACAGTAATCAGGTATTTGTAGGTGTAGGTTCCGATGATGTACTGGCTATGATTTATATGACCTTTTTTAACAGTACAGAACCGATTTTATTTCCGGATATCACGTATTCTTTTTATGATGTTTGGGCAGATGTATTTAAAGTGCCATATCAGACAAAAGCATTGGATAAGAATTTTTGTATTGTAAAAGAGGATTATTATGGTGTAAATGGTGGTGTAATTTTTCCAAATCCAAATGCACCGACTGGATTGTATATGGAACTATCAGAATTAGAGGATATTATTCAGCATAATCAAGATGTCATTGTGGTTGTAGATGAGGCCTATATTGATTTTGGCGGAGCATCGGCATTGCCATTGATTGAAAAATATGACAATTTGTTGGTTGTTCAGACATTTTCAAAATCGCGTTCTATGGCAGGTATGCGTATCGGTTTTGCAATGGGGAATGAGAAGCTGATAAAATACTTAAATGATGTAAAATATTCCTTTAATTCTTATACGATGGATGAAACGGCGTTGTGTGCAGGTGTTGCAGCGATTGAAGATAATGAATATTTTGAAGAAAAATGTGAAATGATTATTGCAACAAGAGAATGGACAAAAGAGGAACTGAAGCGATTAGGCTTTTCTTTTGGAGATTCTAAGAGTAATTTTATTTTTGCGACACATGAAAAAATACCAGCAAAAGAAATTTTTGAAGCATTAAAAGAAGCAGGTATTTATGTGCGTTATTTTGCAAAGCCGAGAATTGATAATTATTTAAGAATTAGTATTGGAACCGATGGAGAAATGTATAAATTAATTCAGTTTTTGGAAAAATATATCAAAAATAAATAACTTCTTTACTTGAAAATTTTAATGTGGTAAAATGAAAGTGTTTGGAGTATTGTATTTGTGAAGAAATTCATAAATAAGAAAGATACGTCAGAAGGAGAAGGGCATGAGTAAAAAACTGAAAACAGAAGCAGTAGACCGTCTATTTGACGCAATTTTAAGTTTAGAAAATAGAGAAGAATGTTATATCTTTTTTGAAGATATTTGTACTGTAAATGAATTGCTTTCTTTATCTCAGAGATTTGAAGTTGCAAAAATGCTTCGTGACCAGAAGACATATTTAGATATTGCAGAGAAAACGGGGGCTTCTACTGCGACAATTAGCCGTGTCAACCGTTCCTTAAATTATGGAAATGATGGTTATGATATGGTATTTGCAAGAATTTGTAAGGATGAGAAAACTAAAAACGAAGAATAAAAAGTGCGATTGGAAATAGAAAATCCCATCAACGAAGTTGACTTTTTAATGGATTTGCGAATCGTAACTATGAGAGTACTGAATAGTTATGAAATAAATAAGAAAAGGACAAATGGTTTTAAAATCACAACCATTTGTCCTTTTTAGTTTTATTTATGATTTTTCTTAGAATGATGTTCTGAATTATCTGCATTAATTTGGTCTACGATACCTTCGATAATGGATTTTTTGATATAAATATCATAGCCTAACATACAAATCATTGTAAAACGGTGTAAAAGCTGAGAATCTTCTTCGGAAAGATTTTCAAAAGTCGCCATTGATTTCTTGAATTTTTTTACCACATCCTTCATTACATCCTTAGTTTCCTGATATTCTAAGCTGAAAACTTCGTTATAAATATCTGTCAGAGTCAGTCCCCCATCTTCTTTCTTAAAATATTTATCGGTAATGGGATTTAAGATTGTTTGAATATCGCTGATACTCATAATATTTTTCAAATAATAAATAAAAATCAGAGTCAGCATATGGTCTTTGTTGTACTTCTTTTTTTCCGGCGGTGGCAGGAGGTCATTTTTTGCATAATTATTAATCATGGTTTTTGTTAAAATTTTGCCGTCTTTTCTATGGTTAGAAGGTGCTAACTCAGATTCAATAAAGGTGGTAACCTGGTCCATATATAAGTCAATATTTGGAATTTCTTCTGGTTTTACATAACCGATGTCTTTTAATTCGGTGAGAATATTTCTTAAAAACTGTTTTGCTTCTGCGTCCATAATTTTCCTCGTTTCTGGCGATATTTATGCTTTTTAAATTACAAGCAATAAGATATGAATAATTATATAGTTTTTAAAACTACATGACAAGTATTTTTGTCTTAAAAAAATAATATGATGTGGTTTGAAGATGTTTTTTGAATTTCGTTGCAAATGAATGTTCGCTTCGCTATAATGTAAAAAGGGTAATTATGAGGGTACTAAACAGATAAGGTAATATAACAGAAAGAGAGTAAATTTATGAGCATTTATGATTTGTTAAATGAACAGCAGAAAGAAGCTGTTTTTCATACAAACGGGCCTGTTTTAATTTTGGCAGGGGCAGGTTCAGGAAAGACAAGAGTGTTGACACATCGTGCAGCATATCTGATTGAAGAAGAAGGTGTAAATCCGTATCATATTTTAATGATTACGTTTACAAATAAGGCGGCAGGTGAAATGAGGGAGCGTATCGACAATTTGATTGGTTACGGCTCAGAAAGTATCTGGGTCTCTACCTTTCATTCTGCCTGTGTACGGATTTTACGCAGATATATTGACAGAATTGGATTTGATACAAATTTCACAATCTATGATTCGGATGACCAAAAATCATTGATGAAGGATATTTGTAAAACTTTCAATATTGACACCAAAATTTATAAAGAAAAAGCCCTTTTAGCGGCCATTTCCAAATCTAAGGACGAATTGGTGTCACCACAGGAGTTTTCTTTAAGAGCAGAAAGCAGCGGCAATTATGGCATGAAAAAACAGGCAGAGGTTTATCGGGAATATCAGGAACGTCTGCGAAAAAATAATGCATTAGATTTTGATGATTTGATTGTGAAAACAATTGAATTATTCAAAGCAGATGCAGAGGTATTAAATTATTATCAAGAGCGTTTTAAATACATTATGGTGGACGAGTATCAGGATACCAATACGGCACAGTTTGAATTGATTCGTCTTTTGGCAGATAAATACAAAAATCTGTGTGTGGTAGGGGATGATGACCAATCGATTTATAAATTCCGTGGTGCCAATATTTATAATATTTTAAA
>CAYMHX010000272.1:0-3357 GCA_964390325.1 uncultured Roseburia sp.
ATCCCCCGGAGGGTCTATATATGAGGCGAAGTTTTTAATCGCCGAATATATAAGTAGATTTTTGCTGTTCTATCTACAGTCTTTACACTTTCCATACACAATGGAATTTTTACACTGCATTACAAATCCATGCTCTTTTTCTACATGCTCTAAAATCTCATGCATAAAATGACACTCTAAATGAATTACCTGTCCACATTTCACACACTGTAAATGCAAATGTTCGTCACAGCGATGTCCCGACTCCACATATTGATAACCAGCCTGACTTCCTTTTTCTGCCACATATTTGATAACCGTTCCTTCTTTTTCCAGCTTGTCAAGATAACGATAAATAGTCGTAAGATTCACTTCCCTGTCACAAGCCTTTAAATAGTCATCAATATCTGATACTGTTACAGTGCGATTTTGATTTTCTTTCAAAAATTCCAATATTTTTTTTCTATTTGCTGTCATAATTTCCTCTCATTTAAAATAATTGCAACTGTCTAAGCTCAAATCCAAAACGTTATATAATGCTTTTTATTTACTATATAAAGGCAATTCCAAGCACATCAATCAAAATGCCCCACACTACACCAAAAGCATATAGTGTCGTAATAATTCCAATATTCTGTTTCATATTTTTATTTAAACGAAGCAAAACCAAGCTTCCAATACCTGCATTTACCAAAAGCCCTGACATCATCATTCCTGCACTAATCACACCCTTTACATAAAGCTGTGTAATCACCACAGAAGATGCACAGTTTGGAATTAAACCTACCAAAGAAGCAATCATCTGTCCTACTACCAAATGATTAGAAAATACATTTGCCAGCGTATCTTCTCCTACACCTTCGATTAGCAAATTTAAAATAAGTGCTAATGCAAAAATATAGAAAAAAATCGTTACCGTATGTTTTAAGGCAGAACGTAACACACCTTCTTCACAACTGCAATGTTCTTCTTCACAAACCATATGAATTTCCATACTATTTTCTTTTTTCTCAAAAAACTTCTGATAAATAAACGATGCCAAATAACCAGATGTGCAGGCAATCACTATCTTTGTCCCTAAAATCTTTGCAATCGACGTAATTGGAACAGACTCCGACAATAAAATCGGAAGCATTTCATCCGAAGTAGATAAAAAAACTGCTAATAAGGTACCAATTCCTATGACACGCCCCGAAAAAAAGCTTGCCGCCCCTGCTGAAAAACCACACTGTGGCATAACACCTAAGACTGCACCCAAAAACGGTCCATATTTTCCTGAATTTTGAATAACTTTGTGAAATTTACTTCCTGCATAATGCTCTAATAATTCCATTGCTAAATAAGTCAAAAACAAAAACGGTAATAATCCAATTACATCCTTCATTGTATGCTCTAATGCGTGTTCTAACATGTGTAACATCTTATATCTTAACCTTTCCAAATTCATATACTTCTGTTGTTTTTCATTCAGCGAATTTTCCACAACAAAACAAAATGCAAACATCTTGCTTTTGCAAATTGTTTGCATTTTTGTATTATACATTATTTCCTATTCTTGTCAAGATACTTTTTTCGTAATTATTCAGTACCTTCATAATTACGATACAAAAATTCATTAAAAATTACTTCATAATAGAATTTTAAGCTGCCTTTGGCAGTATTCACTCTCAAATCACGTTCTTTTGGTCAAAACAGCAAGTATTTTGACCTGCTCTGAATAGTTATTTTTCTCATATTATCATTTATTTATATTACAGTAACAGCACACTTTCTACCAAAAATACTGTTACACAGGCTGCTACTGCTACCACCGTTAAACTTTTCCCTTTTAAAGCAACAAAAATCGCCATCACAAATCCAATTGCCGCTGAAATCACCGAATCCGTCGCATACAAAATTGCAGGAAATGTCATCGCTGACAGCACTGCAAACGGGATATAATATAAAAACGACTTAATAAACGGATTTTCAATCTTCTGATTTATCACTGCAAACGGAATTGCACGAATTAAATAAGTAGAACCTGCCATAATTGCCAAATAAATAAAAAAACTTTTTAATTCCATTTACGCCTCCTTCACCGGGAAAAATACCGCACCAGCCAATGCTGCCACAATCGCACAAATACTGATTGCCAAACCACTCGAAACCTGGGAAAGAATTGGTGCATAATAAAACAAGCAACTCAAACCTACTGCAAATAATACCACAAGTAATACCGCCTTGCTTTCTTTCATTCCCGGCATAACAATTGCTACAAACATTCCATAAATTGCCAGTCCCAATGCACTCATCAATCTCTGTGGCAGAATATTTCCCAATAATGCTCCTATTAACGTTCCTAACGTCCATCCAAGATAAGGTGTCGTCATCAATCCTGCAAAAAAAGAACGATGTACTTCCTTTTCTGCACTTGCCACTGCAAAAATTTCATCCGTCATCATAAAACCAAACACCCATCGCCAAATTCCCTTAAACTTTTCATCCGTTTTCTGCGACAGTGAAATCGCCATAAACGAATACCTCACATTGATAGTAAGCTGAGAAACCAACATTTCTATGTACTGTCCTGGATGCAGCATCGTTCCAATTCCCGAAAACTGTCCTGCTGAAGTAACCGTTGTCATCGAAATCAAAACTGCCTGCCACCATTCAAATCCATAAGAAACAGCCATAATTCCAAACGTAAAAGACACCGATAAATATCCCAATCCAATCGGTATTCCAGCCTTTACACCTCTAATATATGATTCCATTTTTATAACCATACCTTTCTATGTGTTAATTTTTTAACACGCATAAACTAATCCTTTTGAAAAGCAAGACGCTCCTGGCCATTTTCCAAATAAATAATTCCGCAATAAGAGAAACCATTTTTCTTCAACATATTCTGCATCACCACATTATCTCTATGCGTATCAATCTTTACATTCGGAAATTGCTCATATGCCCAATTCATACAAAAACTTCCAATTCCCTTTTTTTGTCCTGATGATGCAATCCGATGAACCACAGCATACGTTTCCTGATTTTTCCAATTCCCCTGATAAATCTTTTGATAAGTCGGGTCTTCTTCCACTGAAAAATAAAAAACTCCTAAAATACTATCTTCTTCTACACAGACATAACTTTTCCCTTCACAAATGTCTTGTTCTACCCGTTCTCTCGGTGGATTTGTCTTCTTCCACTGATTGGGATTACCATGCTCTGCCATAAACTGCCTTGCATAAGCATAAATTTCCATTACCTTATCCAATTCATCTACTTTCGTCTTTCTAATTTCCATCTTTTCCTCTATCTTTCCCTAAACTTTCTCCTATTTTTCTTTCTATATATTCGGCGATTAAAAACTTCGCCTCATATATAGACCCTCCGGGG
>CAYMHX010000273.1:0-3333 GCA_964390325.1 uncultured Roseburia sp.
GATGCAAGCATCTGATGTTTTTCATTTTGGCTGATGGCTGAACTGTTACTTATAATTTGCCAAATTAGTTTGTTAAAGTATTGACATTTTTTTGTGGAAAGCGTACAATAAAAAAGCAAGAATTATGAAAGGACATAATGCGATGAAGAAATTGACAAATACTATCTGGAATATGATGTGTTGTTGTCAGGTTGTATGTATGAATACAGCTTAATTTCTGATGCATTATGATACCTTGTAAAATATGTGGATAATGAGTGCAGGTACCATAATGGTATCTGCTTTTTTAATTTAAAAATCGGGGGTAAGTAAGATGAGTAAAAAAGTAGCAGAAAGTTCGTTAGAGTTAATTGGAAACACACCAATGTTAAAAATTAGTCGTTATGCAAAAAAGGCAGGAGTTTCTAAAGAAGGGGCAGTTTTATATGCAAAAATGGAATGTTTTAATCCGGCAGGCTCTGCAAAAGACCGTGTAGCATTGTCAATGGTAGAAGATGCAGAAGCAAAAGGAATTTTAAAGCCTGGTGCAACGATTATTGAGCCGACTTCGGGAAACACAGGAATTGGTTTGGCAGCAGTGGCAGTAGCAAAGGGTTATCAGGCAATTTTGACTTTACCGGATACCATGAGTGTAGAAAGAAGAAATTTATTAAAGGCTTATGGTGCAAGATTGGAACTTTCCGAAGGTGCAAAGGGGATGGCAGGTGCAATTGCTTTGGCAGAAGAATTAAAGGAGTCCATTGAAGGTGCAGTTATTTTAGGACAGTTTGATAATTTGGCAAATCCAGAAGCACATAAAAAGACAACAGGACCGGAAATCTGGGAACAGATGAATGGCGATGTGGATATTTTTGTGGCAGGTGTTGGAACAGGTGGAACGATTAGTGGAGTTGGTGCATATTTAAAAGAGAAGAATCCAAATGTACAAATCGTAGCAGTAGAACCAGCTTCAAGTCCAGTCCTTTCTAAGGGAATTGCAGGCTCGCATAAAATTCAAGGAATTGGTGCAGGATTTGTGCCGACAGTCTTAGATACAGAAATTTATGATGAAATTATTATGATTGAAAATGAGGACGCATTTGTGGAAGGGCGGACATTTGCCGTAACAGAGGGTATTTTAGTTGGAATTTCATCAGGTGCAGCATTAAAGGCAGCAGCAGAACTTGCAAAAAGACCGGAAAATGCAGGGAAAAAGATTGTAGTATTGCTTCCTGATTCAGGAGACAGATATTTGTCGACACCATTATTTTGTGAAGAATAAAAAAGCTGAAAGGTATTAAAGTTATGGGACATAGATTAGAAAATAAGGTAAATGATTTAGTAGAAAAATTAATGACGGATTATAGTCAGGGCAGAGATATTGATGCAGTGGAAAATTTCGTACATCCGAATAAAGATGACATTGTTAAAATTATAACACAGATTCAGAATATTATTTTCCCGGGATATTACAAAAATAAGACATATCGTATCTATACGGTACGCAATAATTTATCCATGCAGTTGGAAGATGTATTATACAATTTAAGCAAACAGATTTCTATTGTAATTAAATATCTGCCGGAACATGAAAACAAAAATGAAACCGAATTGTTATACGAGGGCGAAAAAATAGCCTTACAATTTTTAGATAAATTAACAGAAATTCGTGCATTGATACAGACGGATTTAGATGCAGCATTTGACGGTGACCCTGCGGCATTTAATAAACCTGAAATTATTTTTTCTTATCCTGGTTTGTATGCGATTATGGTCAATCGAATTGCACATGAGCTTTATTTATTAAATGTTCCGCTTCTTCCTCGTATAATGACCGAATATGCTCATACCAAAACAGGTATCGATATCCATCCGGGGGCAACGCTGGGAAAATATTTTTTCATTGACCATGGTACAGGAATTGTTATCGGTGAAACAACCGAAATCGGCGATAATGTAAAAATTTATCAGGGTGTAACATTAGGTGCGCTTTCCACTAGAGAAGGACAAAAATTGCATGGCAAGAAACGTCATCCTACGATTGAAGATAATGTAACGATTTATGCAGGTGCTTCCATTTTAGGAGGAAATACCGTAATCGGTCACGATACCGTAATTGGTGGTAACGCATTTATTACAACATCCATTCCGAGTAATACCAGAGTCAGCATTAAAACACAGGAATTGGAGTATAAGCAGGGCAGAAAAAATACAGAACCTGTTGTACAGAGTAAAGAGTGGTAAACAGTGAATATGAAAAAAATTTTTGTACATTCTAAAAGAAAATCATTAAGAAATGAGGACTTAGAATGTACAATTTTTTTATGGGCTGGTATATGAAGTGCCAGTCTGCTACACAGACTCTTGCAGTCATTCCTGCAATTCACCAGAATGGAAAAAAACGAACCTGTTCCATCCAAATCATTACGGAAGAAAACACATGGAATCTTTCGTTTCCACAAGAATTATTTGAACAGTTTAGAGGAAAACGGGGAAATGAAGCCCTTTTTATCGGTGATAATATCTTTCATAAAAAAGGAATGAGTTTATTCATCCATACACCCAATCTCAAAGTAGAGGGACAGATAAAATATAGCAGACTTACCCCTTTAAAATATGACATTATGGGACCATTTGTATTTGTACCTTTTATGGAGTGCCGTCATAAAGTATTTAGTATGTGTCACAGAGTCAATGGAAACATACAGATTAACGGTAAAAACTATATTTTCCGAAATGCCATAGGTTACTGGGAGGGTGACAGTGGCACCTCTTTTCCAAAAGAATATCTTTGGACACAATGTCATTTTAAAGATGGCTCAGTGATGTTGTCTGTAGCAGAAATTCCTCTGTGGAATATCAATTTTACAGGCATTATCGGTATTGTATATTGGCGTGGAAAAGAATATCGCTTTGCGACTTATTTGGGGGCAAAAGTGAGAAAATTAAAAAATGGACAGGTACAAATCGTTCAGAAAAATATGGAACTGGAAATAAAATTATTAGAAAAAACACAAAAAGCATTAAAAGCACCTGCACTGGGGGATATGATACGAACTATTCACGAAAGTGCCGCATGCCGTGCTTACTATCGGTTTAACAAATGTGGAAGAACCGTCTTTGAATTTGAAACAGACAGGGCCGCATTTGAGTATGAATATAAGGAATGACGATGATTTTAAGAAAAATCAATCGTTACTGGCAACGGAGTGAACAGTAACATAAATAATGCGAAATTAGTACTTTCTACACAAAAAAGTAGTGGAATTAATCGGAGAAAACGTGTATAATAGAGTTATATAAAATAAATTTACACACAGAGAGGGGTAATTACAATGAACGATTTATTACAGA
>CAYMHX010000274.1:0-3311 GCA_964390325.1 uncultured Roseburia sp.
AACAGATTGAGTCACAGATGTTAGTTCGTTACTATAAAGGATTTTTAAATGACTAGAATAGATAGCGCCAAGTATGTACTTGGCGTTTTTCTGTTTTTTTTACGAAAAAGGAGATAAAGATTATGAAGATTATTATGTTAGGTGCTCCTGGAGCAGGCAAAGGAACTCAGGCAAAACAGATTGCAGACAAGTATACAATTCCACATATCTCAACAGGAGATATCTTCCGTGCAAATATCAAAAACGGAACAGAATTAGGAAAAAAAGCAAAAGAATATATGGATCAGGGGTTATTAGTACCAGATGAATTAACCTGTGATTTAGTTATGGATAGAATACAACAGGATGACTGTGTAAATGGTTTTGTTTTGGATGGTTTCCCAAGAACAATTCCACAGGCAGAAGCACTTACAGCAGCACTTGATAAAATAGAACAGAAAATGGACTTTGCAGTAAACGTAGACGTTCCGGATGAAAATATCGTAAATCGTATGGGTGGAAGACGTGCATGCTTAAACTGTGGAGCTACATACCATATTGTGTCTATTCCTACAAAAGCAGAGGGAGTTTGTGACAGATGTGGAAATGAAGTGGTATTAAGAGAAGATGATAAGCCTGAAACTGTTCAGAAAAGATTGAATGTTTATCATGAACAGACTCAGCCACTGATTGATTATTATGAAAAACAGGGTATTTTAAAGAGTGTAGATGGTACACAGCAGATGGAACAGGTATTTGCTGATATCATTACTATTTTGGAGAAATAAGACATGGCTGTAACAATTAAATCCCCAAGGGAACTTGATATCATGCGTGAAGCAGGAAAGATACTTGCAAAGGTTCATGCAGGATTGGAAAAGGAATTAAAACCTGGAATGACAACGTTTGAAATTGATAGAATCGGTGAAGAAATGATAAGAAGCTACGGATGTATTCCTTCTTTTAAAAATTATAATGGATATCCTGCTTCTGTATGTGTATCGATTAATGAAGAAGTCGTACATGGTATTCCTTCTAAAAAGAGAATTATTGAAGATGGTGATATTGTAAGTTTAGATATTGGAGTTCTTCATAGAGGATATCATTCAGATGCAGCAAGAACACATGCGGTTGGTGAAGTGCCGCAAGCAGTACAGCTTTTGATTGAAAGGACTCGTCAGAGCTTTTTTGAAGGGATAAAATATGCGACTGCGGGAAATCATTTACATCAGATATCAAATGCCATTGCTGATTATGCAGAAAGTTTTGGTTATGGTGTAGTGGAAGATTTATGTGGTCATGGAATTGGCTCTCATTTGCACGAAGACCCGGAAATTCCGAATTTTTACCAACGCCGCAGAGGAATCAAGCTTCGTTCGGGAATGACATTGGCAATTGAGCCAATGATTAATATGGGAACAGCAGATGTTTATTGGCTGGATGATGATTGGACCGTTGTAGCGGCAGATATGAGTTTATCTGCTCACTATGAAAATACGATTGTCATTACAGATGGCAAACCTGAAATTCTTACACTGACAGAGGATGAGATAAAAGCAGGCATAGGATGATAGGAGTAAGATATGGAATTTGCAAAATCTTTGTCAGGACATGACAAAAACGAGCATTACTTTGTACTTTGCAAAGAAGATGATTTTTACTTTTTGGTAAATGGGACCAATCGTCCAATCGAAAAACCAAAGAAGAAAAACGAAAAGCATATACAGATTGTAAAAAAGCTTCCAGAAGAAGTAAAAGAAATACTGAAAGAGGAGCAGACAAATCTTACAATTAAAAGAGCGTTAAAGAAATATAAACAGATATTAAATCAGGAGGAGTAATAGATGTCAAAAGCGGATGTTATTGAAGTAGAAGGTGTTGTAGTAGAAAAATTACCAAATGCATTCTTCAAGGTTGAATTAGAAAATGGACACCAGATTTTAGCTACAATCAGCGGAAAATTACGCATGAACTTCATTCGTATTCTGCCGGGTGATAAAGTTACAATCGAAATGTCACCATACGATTTAACAAAGGGCAGAATTATTTGGAGAGATAAATAATGATGTAATTATTTAGAGTCAAGCTTGAAAATACGGTATGTTTTTCAAGAAAATTATCTTGATTTAAAATAATTATAAATTTATAAAAAAACATTAGAAAAAATATTGACTTTTTCTGTATATCTATGCTAAAATGTCATTCGGACACTTTTGGATAGTCCCTTTTTGTGTAAGAAAATATACAGAGAGAGGCCTTGATAGGAAAGGAGGATTTGCTGTGAAGGTAAGATCATCAGTTAAACCTATTTGCGAAAAATGCAAAGTCATTAAAAGAAAAGGAAGCATCAGAATTATCTGTGAAAATCCTAAGCACAAACAGAGACAGGGTTAATTAGGTTCCTGCTCGTGTTTTGTAATAATGGAAATTTCGAGTAGATTTCTATTATGTGTAAATACAATAGAACTTGTTCTATTGTCATGAAAGACAGCCTTGGCTGTTAAATGATTATGTGCGGCTGCAGTAGGTCATATAAACTAGCAAACTAGTTTTGGCCATACTGTTATCATAATAGACAGCAAGGGATAGCTGGGCGTGGTGTTTACATACCGAGAGCACCAGGCGAAAAATCCAAAATCGGAAAAATTGCAGGAAACACACATTTCAGGCCGGGGCACCGGAGCTGTTTCGCTTATTTTTTCCTTGATAAAGTCACTCTATGCAAAGTGGCTTGCAGCGCCAAAACGGCATATTGAATCAGAAAAAATGGGAGATGCAAAAGATAAAGTTTGCATCGAATGAAATTAATGGAGGTTAACAGACACATGGCTCGTATCGCAGGTGTAGATTTACCAAGAGAAAAACGTGTTGAGATCGGTTTAACTTATATCTACGGAATCGGTAGAACAAGTTCTAATCGTATCCTTGCTGAAGCAAAAGTAGACCCAAATACTCGTTGTAGAGATTTAACAGACGAAGAAGTAAAGAGAATCAGCGAAGTTATCGATGAAACTCAGGTTGTAGAAGGTGATTTAAGACGTGAAATCGCTATGAACATCAAGAGACTTCAGGAAATCGGATGCTATCGTGGAATTCGTCATAGAAAAGGACTTCCAGTGCGTGGTCAGAAGACAAAAACAAACGCTAGAACACGCAAAGGTCCAAAGCGTACTGTTGCAAATAAAAAGAAATAATAAACAGTGGAAATAGTACGTTTAGACAAATGTCAGGTATTTTTAGAGCCGGCATTAGATTGATATGTAAAAATAGATTGATTTTTTTAGAGAAAGTAGGTTAGTTTAGATATGGCTAAAGTTACAAAGAAAGTGACA
>CAYMHX010000275.1:0-3310 GCA_964390325.1 uncultured Roseburia sp.
TGCCGGAAATTAAGTCAAAATCAAATTCAAACTGAGAAATGGCATTAACGAAAGATTTAACTTTGTCAATAGAATTTAAAGAAATCTGTACAGTCTTCATGTGTTTAAACCTCCTTAACTGCTTTAAATATTATAAATTCATGTAATTATTCAGAGCCAAGCTCGAAAACACTATGTGTTTCTTCGCTGTGGCTTCTCGCCAAAGAAATTTTCAAAAATGCATTCATTTCAGTAAGTTGAATGTCTGCATTTTATGAAAATTACCTTGGCTCTGAATAGTTACAAATTCATTTTTATAGTAAAGGTTTTTCTTGGAAAAGTCAACAAAAAGAAAAATAAAATTTTGTATAATTTTCCAGTAAAATTTGGTAAAATTCCTAAAAAAAGTAGGAAAAATAGTACTTTATCACTAAGGTTTCATGGATTTTTGTATCAACGTAGTTGGGTGGAATTATGAAGGTACGGAATAGTTATGAAATTTATTATATAGAAAGGGAATGATTGGAATGAGTGAAAGAAAAAAAGCAGCATTGCATAATTTAGGATGTAAGGTAAATTCGTATGAAACAGAAGCAATGCAGCAATTATTAGAAGAAGCAGGGTACGAAATTGTTCCCTTTTTTGAGTATGCAGATGTGTATGTTATTAATACCTGTTCTGTTACAAATATGGCAGACAGAAAATCAAGACAGATGCTTCATAAAGCTAAAAAACAGAATCCATCTGCTGTTATTGTGGGTGCAGGCTGTTATGTGCAGACAAAAGAGGCACAGGCATTGATAGATGAAAATATCAATATTGTTATCGGAAATAATAAAAAATCCGAGCTGATAAACTTATTAGAAGAATATGAAAAGAAACATGAAAAATGTACCAGTGTAGTAGATATTAATCATGAAAAACAAGAATATGAAGAATTATTTTTAGAACGTACGTCAGAGCATACAAGAGCATTTATTAAAGTGCAGGATGGATGTAATCAATTTTGTAGTTATTGTATTATTCCTTTTGCAAGAGGACGGGTGAGAAGCAGACGTTTAGAAGATGTAATGCAGGAGGTAAAAAAACTTGCCAAGCATGGTTTTAAAGAAGTAGTTTTAACAGGAATACATCTAAGCTCTTATGGAATTGATACAGGAGAGAGCCTGCTGCATTTAATAGAGGAAGTGCATACGATAGAAGGAATCAAAAGGATTCGTCTTGGCAGTTTAGAACCTAGAATTATAACTGAGGAGTTTGTGAAAAAATTATCAACATTAGAAAAAATTTGTCCGCATTTTCATCTCTCCTTACAAAGTGGATGTGATGAAACCTTGGTTCGGATGAACAGACGTTATAATACGAAGGAATATGAAGAAGGCTGTGACATTCTTAGAAAATATTTTATTCATCCAGCTATTACCACAGATGTCATAGTTGGTTTTCCGGATGAAACAGAGGAAGAATTTTTGGTTACAAAAGCGTATTTAGAACGAATACATTTTTATGAAATGCATATTTTTCAATATTCAAAACGAGAAGGAACAAAGGCTGCAGTAATGAAAAATCAAATTCCGGACCGGATAAAAAAAGAACGGAGTGCAAAATTATTGCAATTAGAAAAGAAAATGTCAAAGGAATTTCGGGAATACTATGTAGGACAGGAAGTGACGGCATTGATGGAGGAGCCTTTTTATTTTGAAGGAGAACAGTATTATATTGGTTATACGAAAGAGTATGTTAAGGTTGCTTTAAAAACAGAGAAGGATGTAACTAATCAGTTTGTAACAGGAATGGTGAAAGAATGTCTGACAGAGGAAGTATATCTTATGTCTTGAATTTTCAAGCGAACTATATTAAAATAAAAAGATAGAAAATATCGTAATTATGAAGGTACTGAATGATTACGTAATTCTTAATGTAGTCAGGAGAGTAGTCAGAAAAATAGGCACAGATAAAGAGGAAGCTATGCAGAATATTAATAATACACAGTTTTTTAGAGTTGAGAAAGCACCTGAATTACAGATTCGTGATGTGATTAGAATTGTACATCAGGCATTAGTGGAAAAAGGATATAATCCAGTGAACCAGATTGTAGGCTATATTATGTCTGGTGACCCGACTTATATTACAAGTCATAAAAATGCCAGAAGTCTGATTATGAAGGTAGAACGTGACGAATTAGTAGAAGAAATTTTAAAAGAATACATTCGTAATAATGGATTAAAAGAATAATGCGCTATCGGAAAGGCATGGTTGGAAATATGAGAATTTTAGGGTTGGATTTTGGCTCAAAGACGGTAGGTGTTGCAGTAAGTGATGCACTTTTGATAACGGCACAGGGAGTTGAGATTGTAAGAAGACAGTCTCCAAATAAATTGCGACAGACTTTAGCACGCATTGAAGAACTCTGTAAAGAGTATGAAGCAGACCGTATTGTATTAGGATATCCTAAGAATATGAATAACACCGAAGGCGAACGATGTGAAAAAACAAAAGAATTTAAAGAAATGTTGGAAAGACGTACAGGACTTCCTGTTATTTTGTGGGATGAACGTTTGACAACTGTATCGGCTGATAATTATATGATGGAAAGCGGTATCCGCAGAGAAGAACGTAAGAAATATGTAGATGAAATTGCAGCAATTTTTATCTTACAGGGATATTTAGATTATTTAAGTCATCAAAAACAGGAATAGTTGTTTAAAACAAGTGCAAAGGGAATTGAAAGCTATGGAAAAAGTAATATTTGCAAATCCGGAAACAAAAGAGAATATCGAATTTTTTGTCATAGAAGAAACACAAATTAATGGAAAAAAGTATCTTTTAGTGACTGAAGAAGAAGAAGGCGATAGTGATGCTTATATTTTAGAGGAGCTGGCAGATGAAAATGATGACATCGTATACGGTATGGTAGAAGACGATGCACAGTTGACAGCGCTTGGGAAAGTATTTGCAGAATTAATCGACGATGCTGATATTGAATATTAGTAATAATTCAAAGCCAAAGAAATCTGCGAAAAAGAAGTCTGGCTCAGCTTGTTGATTTGTTTTTACACAAGCAGGAGTCGTTTGTTTTATGTAAGATTGTCTTTGGTTTGAATAGTTCTAAAATATTGATGTAAATGTTTAGAAAATTGGAATAATAATAATAGTATAGAGAATTAAGACAATTGCTCTAAGCAGATTACAAATCGGAAATTAATTGGAGGTAAAAATTTGAAACAGAACGAAACAACTTCAAAGCTTAAAATCATTCCATTGGGTGGTTTAGAGCAGATTGGAATGAACATTACTGCCTTTGAATACGAAGACAGTATTATTGTCGTGG
>CAYMHX010000276.1:0-3310 GCA_964390325.1 uncultured Roseburia sp.
CCAATTTTAGAAAATTATAAAGAGATTTACAATTAATGATAAAGTTAATATAATAGAGAAAAGATTATCAAGAGGAAATAAGAGAATATGGATATTAATAAGCAAGAAATATTAAATTCTGCATTACAAGTTCGTTACATAAAACTTCATATGAAAATTCAATTGTTGGAAGATACGATATTGCCCAAAAATAAAGTTTCAGCACTTCGTGGTGGAATAGGGGAAATGTTGTTGCGAGTAAATTGTATTCGAGATAGGAATTGTGATTTGTGTGATTTTAGAACAGAATGTATTGTACAACGCACGATGTATTCTCAGTTCGAAATAAAACCAAATTTTGTTACAAAGGGAGATAGTGTTGGATATGTATATGAATGTACAAATTACCAAGAACAATTTTATGCTGGAGAACAAATGGAATTTAACTTATTGTTGTTTGGAAAGACGATAGTATATTTCAATCAATATATGCAGGCTATTTATGCCCTAGGACAACAAGGAATTGGAAAATATAATAGTAAATTTATTGTAGTGGAAGTAAAAAATTCAAAATTGCAACCGATATTAAAAGGAAATGCTCTTTATATGGCAAATTATGAAATTCAAACAGTAGAGGACTATGTTCGTTATCGAAAAAAGCAATTACAAGAAAGAGGTTGCCAATATAAATTAGTATTTGACACCCCATTAACATTAAAATATCAAGGAGAATTTATTCAACAATTTCATTTTTTAGCTCTTTTTTCTTCCATTAAAAGAAGAATTTATATGCTAAATTGTTTTGAAGGAATAGAAACTACAATACAAGAAATGGAAGTAGAAGAATTAGATATTGTTTCCCAAGAACATAAACTGCAAGGAGTAGAACGATATTCTTCTAGACAAGGTGGAAAGATGATGTTGCGTGGCATTGTTGGAAGTTTAGAAGTTGAAACATGGGGTGAAGAAGAACTTGGCTTACTTTTAGCAGGAGAATTATTGCATATTGGAAAAAATACTAGCTTTGGATTTGGACATTATAGAGTAATATAAGAAGAATTTTAGAAAAGTTTGTTTTTTGAGTACAACTTATTGGATGGGGATAAAAAAGCTCCATCTAGTAAGTTGTTAGGTTGTAAAGTAGTCAAATTGGGTTGTATAGCTGAAGTAATATAATTTTTATTAAATTTTGCAGTTACTGTTCACACGTCAACTTGCAGAAAAAACACGGATGGTATATACTAAGGTCAGTAAACAACCATCCGTGTTCTTTATCCAAAGATTTGAGCTACTCTTTGAAATACATTCGTTTCTTCTTTTTGTCGCATCAAAACTAGCATGCTCATGCACTCACAAAGGAATTCGAGTTGCTCGAAACTTCGAAAGGTCATTGTCTGCTGTTGTTTTCGTTTATAACTTCGTAAGAGTCTCTCCGCTTCATTATTCGTTGGCGGAACTCTTTTATCATGCAGAAAAAGAAGGTGATTTCTTTCATATTCTTTCATTCGAAGAGATAAGTTATATCCTTCTTTATAATATTCACTCGGTGGAACGTCTTCGTATTCCTTTTTTGCTTGTTCTAGTATCTTACGATAGCGTTCTTCCAGTTCTTCCACCTTTTCTGCTTTTATTTCTGTTTCCTTAGAACAGCTATTTCGATAGTGAATCATTTCTTGTAGTAAGGAACGCATTTCTTTATTCCAGGTACGCTCTGGTTCATTTTCGATACTATTTTTTAGATAGCGCAACACATGAGCTAGACATTCTTGATGATTCGTTCCATAACGATAAAAGGTACGTTCATGGTCATGGACTAGGATTCCTTGATAATCCTCTACTACCGTACCTTTCACTCCTTTGTGTCCTTTGTTTTCTCGTGCAAAGTATAATGCGTTTCCTTCGGGACTAGCACATAGGTACACAGCAGCACTCGTTCCGTTTACTTTCGCATTCGTAGCATCCGTATGTAATACAGGACACAACAATAAATCTGCAAATACACGCTTTCGTTCTGCTTCTGATTTTAAGGCAAACTCTTTACTTAGTTTGTTTATCATGCCTTTGGATATCTGTAGTTTTCCTTCCGTGATATCGGATAAAAATGCTCTACTTTTATCAATCGAAGTGCAACAATCCTGATTTAATAAGAAAAGAAATGCTTTGATACTACCTCCATAGTTTACGTCATTGACTACACCTTTGGGAAACTTTGCATGGATACGTTCTCCTGTCTTAGCATTGTAGTATACCTCGGCATGATATTCTTTTACTTCTAGCAGAACACGTACATTCACTAGTTGTTTTTTTATTATCTTTCTTGTTTTTTGAAATTCCTCCTGTTTGATTACTTCTTGTGGTGGTGGTAATACGATAGGTGGCATGGTTGGTATCTGTCTTTTACGACCATGTCCTTGATGTCCTGGTTGTCCTCCTGGTTTTCTTCCTGTCTTTTCTCTGCTATTCGAAATCTTTTTGTGATGTATCATTTTCGAAGAGGATAGAGAAGAATTTTCATAGTCTCGGTTGATTGGAGCAGTTAACTTTACATTTTTTCCTTTTTCTTCTTCTAATTCCGTTTGAATCGCATAGCATTCTTGTCTTTTTTCTTTTAATTTTTGTTGTACTTGCTCATACTTTTGTGTCATATCGAGAAGTTGTTGTGTGAGATGGTTGATTTTTTGTTCTAATTTTTTCACAAGAATGGAGTGTTCTTTTTCTACATCTTCAAAAACTTCAAACCATTGTTTCCTTACTAAAAGGATGGTTCGATGTGCTTGTTCTAATTCTGTTTTTCAATCACAAATCTCTCGCTCTTTTTTCCTAAGTTGCTTTTGAGCATTTGCTTGTAGTTGGACATACTGCTCCCCTGATTCGAAAGAGCGTAGTTTTTTCTCTAATGCTTGATTCTGATATTGTAGTGTTGTGATATACTCAAAATTAGAATGCATACTGGTTCAAATACTCCTTTTTTCTTACATAGAGTCATAGGGAATTCCTAATTCATCTAACTTATCTGTCATTTTTTTGCAAAAAATACGTAACTTCTCTACTTGTTTCGAAAGAGTGACGTTTTGCTCCATGAGTGTTTCTTGCAATTGATTCTGTAGTTTTCTTTCGTCCTCTTGTAATTCCAGAAGACGTTCTTGATATGCTATGGTTTCTTTCATGATAGAAATTTGTTTTTCTAATGGAATAGAGTATGCTTTTTCTTTCATGTTCCTTCGTCCTATCTAGTTCTAATACAGTTATTTTAACAAAATTTATTTGAAATAGCAAATCAAAATATAATCTTTAGAAATTTAGAATAATAAGTGGGGGTGTGAACAGTAAC
>CAYMHX010000277.1:0-3296 GCA_964390325.1 uncultured Roseburia sp.
AAATACCTCTAAAAATTATTGAAAATATTTCCTAGGGGTCAAAGTTGGGTTAATTATCCGATTTTGAAACGGTATAAAGATTATCTGAATGATATAATTGCAAGGATGCCATACATGCAGAAGGCATCATATGATGAACTGCTGCAACTGCTACCGCACAAATGGAAAAAGTAATAGCTGTTACTACTATAATAGAACAATGGCTGCATACTCTAACGAAAGAGTTGCAGCCATTGGTATTATAGATTAATTATCGGATGTCTACCGACAAACTAATTATTGAGCAGTTCCTCCTATGTTAATTGCTCCTGTACATCCGTTGTTCATGGGATTATGTACGCATGTGGAACCAGTAATATTTGTTTCACTATCAACATTTATCGTTCCACCCGTAGGCAATACATACAAAGCATAAGCATTTTCACCTGCCGAAAGCGTAGAGCCTTCTACAGACACAACTGATTGAGTACTAGCAGCAATACAAGAAGCATAAATTTTATTCACAGGCATACCTGGGTTTACTGTTATGGTACAACCCTCCACTGTAGATGTATTTTCTGCAATTTCCATACCCATGCCTTTAGCTGTAAGGTTCACATTTTTAAAATTCGATGTAAATTTATCCAAACCGAAACCACATGCGACATTATATGTACCACCGGATACAGTAAGCTTGTTACCTGTTCCTGTACTTGCACTTATTACCCAAGCATTTGTATCTCCATCTTGCAATTCACACTTTTCAGTGTAGATAACATCGGATAACGACACTGTGTTATTATTACCATCCCTCAATTTAACAAATGCACCACAATCGGTTGTACCCTCAAACGTACCGCCATTTACATTAACAGTTGCATTATCAACTCCTGTAGCAATTTCAATCATACCATATGTACCATTACCAAATGTAATAGTAGCATCTGTTGCTTTCAAAGTAAACGCGACACCATCTGCATTCAACTTAAATGCACGAGCTTTATTCACATTGTTAGTCAAGGATTTTCCGTTAAGGTCAATAGTTACATCCTTGGTAATCTCTAAAGTACTGGTTATTTCCACATCAGCAGACAATACAATTGTTTCACCGCCTTTAGCCCATTCCAAAGCTCCAGCTAAAGATGTGAAACCATAAGCAGTTTGATTAGAGTAAGGAATGTAGCATGCGCTTGAACCTATTTTATTTCCTTCGGCTACACCATTAAATATAATGCCATCATTAAATGTAATGCTTGTTCCATTAGCCGAACTATATCCCGCAAAAGAGTCATCACCTACTTGTGTTCCAGAAAGAGTAATTGATCCCCCTGTTACAGTTACTTTAGCATCATCAGCTGTACTATGGAAATTAATTGCTGCATAACCCTCTTTTTCACTATTATCTATACTTGTAATGTCTGTATCAGTAATCGTAGCAGTAGTACTTGCGCCAGCTATATTAATGGTAGCTGCACCTGTCAATTCAGAATCCTTGATATCAAGTTTTGCTGCACCTGCACTGGTTGCAACCATCACAGCATAGTTCTTTGCTGTTGCTGTAACATTGTCAAGAGTCAACGTGGCAGGTTGATTAATTACATTAAATGCACGTTGGCATGAAGCATCTACTGTAAGGTTCTTAATTGTAACTTCACCATTTACTTCTATATTGAGAGCACGAATGGAAGTAGAAGTCGATGTATTTTTCAATGTATAACCATTACCATTCAATATAAGAGCCTTGTTAATAGTTATGGTTGCCGTTGATGTAATATCAGCACCCAAGATGATGTTTTTATTTCCAGCAATAGCTGTTGTCAATTCGTCTACAGTTGTAACCCAAGTGTATTCATTATTATCAGCATCAACAATAGATGTAATTGTACCATTCTTTCTTACATTACCACCTTTGAGTATCAGTTTTTTTACAGTTACACCTTCACCAACAATCAAAGTGTTTTCAGCAGTAATAGCTTCGATGGTTTCAATAACTGTACCATCAGCACCTTGGATGGTCACTGTAGTTCCAGGGGCATCGATAGTAAAACTTCCAGAAGTTGTATTATCGGGAACAATTACTGTCAGTTTTTCTACTGTAGATTCAGTATCACCAGAACCTGCTTCTGTTACCTTGATTGTTACAGGGTCTCCTGAAGGCATTGTAGCTTCACTTAAGTCTATGATATGCTCAGTCTGCGCCGAAGTTTCCGACTTAGCAGGAATCGCTATTTCGTCACCAGCTTCTACACTCTGCACTTTAACTGCTGTAATCCCATCATTTCCTAGTTTTTTGCTTGCAGCATCTGCATCAGCCACATTCACATATGTTGCGCCAAACAAATAAAGTTTTCCAGCTACAGCATTAAAACCATTTGTTTTCTTGTTCAGCTTTTCTTGTTCACCAGACTTTACAACCACCTGAAAACCATCGGTATAGTCCTGCACAGGAATAGGAACATCGAATGTCAAAGTCTTGACTTCATCCGTTGTAAAATTCACAGATACAGACGTTTCGCCTTGCGTTGGAACATCCAACTTATTTTCATTATTCAGAACAGCTTCACCTGTCAATATTTCACTATTCTTACTGGAGATCGTAAATGAAATCTTCCCAGCCGGTACATCAGCAACCACTACACGCACCATAGCAGTCAGAAGGTTAAAAGTAAATTTGCTGCCATCAAAGGAACCCAACATCGGAGCATCTGTTTCTAGACTTTCGTATTCTTCCGCAAAGACAAAAGCTTTCTTACTTGATTCACCATCATAAGAAGGGAAAAATGCAGTCATACCGATTGTTGCACCCACTGGATTTTCTTCATCATTATCCTTAAATGAGGCAGAAGTTGACCCTGCACCAGTTTCAAGTTTCAATACGCCTTTGAACGTATCACCATCCCAGACATCAAATTTATCTTCTGCTGTCCAAACGACTTGATAGCTATCATTGACAGAAGTTCTAGTATCAGCCTCATTTTCTATCACAGCCTGCACTATATTTCCTTTGTTTGCCATTTGTTCCAAAGATTCTTCATTGGAACAACTTGTTGCTACTATTATACCAAGCAGCAACATCCCTGTGTTAATAAAAAAATTCTTCATTTTCAATCTGTTTAATCATCATTTCACTTAGTTGTTCGGATCCCATCCCGGAGTTTCCGCACCATAACTTGCTGCAAACCCCTTTTCTACTTCCACTTCGATGATTTCTACCACCGGAGCCTCATAACCATACATTTTTTCCATACGCATAAGAATTTTAAAAAGTCACTTGGCTACCACGGTGAACTAAAAAGATAGATTAAGACTAGTACATA
>CAYMHX010000278.1:0-3291 GCA_964390325.1 uncultured Roseburia sp.
CAAGAGCATTTTTATTAAATTTCTGGTCTGTGTTGTTCTTTCCAAATCCGGCACGTATGCCGATTCTTTTATATCCTGCATCACGCACTCTTTTAATATCTACATCTCCGTTGTGTGTTGAAATGTCTGGTCCCTGATAAACTGTCATGTATGTACCTCCTATTCAGTTTTTTCTTTCTCATGTTCTTCCTGCATCTGCATTGCAAATGCTGTATGTACTTCTTTTTGAATTTGTTCCATTACCAGCATAATATTCACTGCTGGAAGACCTGAGTTATTTATCAACTGTGTTAAATCTTCTTTGAATTTCATTGTTGCTGTATTAATTCCCATATATCCTCCTAAATCAAATTGTATTTTTTCAGTGCATTTATAATTTCATTTATTTTTGAAGCATTTGTGGATGTTGTTGCACTTGAAGTTGATGTTATAGTTGAAACAGTTTGTTTGCTGGCTCCACTGCCACCAAAAAACCCTAATGTATCAGTAGTTCCATCACATAGTATTGTTGTCCCTTTTGTTTGAAATTTACCAGATACCTCTATACTGTCGCTAAAAGTAACACTTTCGCTAAAAGTAACGCTTCCCTTAAATGTAGAAGATGCGTTTACTGTTAAACTATTATAACTTGTGGAACCGATATAAGTTGTTCCATATATAAAATTAGTTCCTGTAAAACTTACGTTCCGACTTGTCTCAATTCCATAAGCCCCAACGGAGCCAGAATGAATTTTTAAATTTGTTCCAGAAACATCTATTTCACCACCTTGAGAGTAAAAATCGGCATTTATTAATGTAATTTCTTTACTTGACATTTCTGCCGAATAACCGGAGGAAACTGCTCTAAATGTTCCTCTTTCAATCCATGCATATGTGCTGCTTGTTGAGCCAGCACATATATATTCATCGGTAATTGAAATGCCTATAGAGCCGCCCAGTGAAATACTATATGGAGATATTTCTACTATATTATCTGAATAATGTAACTTTATAGCACTGTATTTCAGTGTGCTTGTTGCAATATTTATATACCCTCCTGTAATTTCAGCATTTGTAGATTTAATATCACCTTCAAAATATCCGTTAGAAGCCCATAAGCCATCTTTGTTTAATTTTCCAACAATCTCGCCAGAAGAATCTAACACATTGAGAACACCATTTACATTGTCAGTTCCACCAAGGGTTAATGTTCCACCTTTCGCCCAATCGAAAGTAATACCTATTGCTGATAGTACATTCACGACCGCATTCCCTTGCGAATCAAAACCGGATGTAAAACTTAAACCTCCATCAGTTGACACAAAGAATCCATCACCAGTCATTTTATATACAACCGAATTAGTAACAAACTCACATACACCATTTTCATTTTTGTAAATAGGTCGGTTGCTCTGATAGTAAATCACGCTGCCATCTGCCAGTGTTTCCGATTCCCGATACAATCCCATTGCATTAGCAGCGAGCATATTCATGTTCTGGACTGCTTTGTCATAATTAGTCAGCTGTTGTTCTGCTCTTTTCCGTTCTTTTACAATAGCTTGCGCTTCTTTGTTTATAAAGCTGCTTTCATTCCTTATCGGGTCTTCCGCTTTGCACGCTATGGTTGTAAATCCACTAATGGAATAACTCACACTGTTGATAAATGTAAAATACGCATTTCCTTTTCTGTCATAGACATAAGCTAAGTCAAACGGCTCGAATAATGGATTATTAGCAATCTGACAGCTTAACGGACGGAATTGTAAACCTATTAACCTGTTTCCCAAATACTGCGCTATTTGCGCTTCTTTGCCTGCTACAAGGTCATTATCGGAAATAGTGATACAATAACCCTCTTCGCCCTCTAAAACCTCTGTATCGTCATATTTGACCATTACACCGGTAATAATCACATCGTCTGTACTTACAGAAATACTTTTTATTCTTGTAACATTTTCAGGAGCAGGATCTGTAAAATTACCACCATCCCATAGAATTGTATTTGTGTAGGTCGTGAAATTCCCACCGTCATAAGTATCTGCTTCGTCATAAGCAAATAATCTTCCACCATCTAATATATCTTCTATCAACGTTGTGTCATACCATACTAATTCAAGATAATCATTATTGCTAATTCTTGCGTTATATCCGGCAATCTGAGCAACCCATGATACAACCTGCCTATAGGTACAATCTTCCGGTTTGTTCTGTATGATAAAATCATAATTGTCAAACCGTCCAAATCCAATATTTACACCGCAGTCAAGGCAGCAATCCGTCAAAATGCTTTGAAGTGTTGCCGGATATGCTGTAGATGCATTGTATGTTTTATCAAACAAATACATGGAATCTACACCGGAAATATTAATAACATCCCCTGGGCTGGTAGGTTTAATTACATAATATTTCCCTTTTCGTTCCTTTAAAATGGTTCCGTCTTCCAATGTGACAGAAACATACATATAAATAATCGCTTTGTAAAAATCGTACATGGAAAATTTATTTGTATGATTATTTATGGTAAGAGAAATAGTTTTGCCGACAGTACTACCCACTCCAAATTTCCCCGAAGTAGTTTCATCTGTCATAGAAAAACCACCAAGAATAAAGTCGGACGGCTCTAAACTAAGAACCGTACCGTCTCTTAATGTAATATCAGCATAATTTACTTTTCTTATCTGGCTTTTGAAAGCTTTATTTGCATTTATCATATTGGGGATTCTCCTGTCATATTAAATGAAAGCGAAGATAGTCTTTCTCCATTTTCTTCTAAGGTACCAATAGAATACTGTCCTTGCCCTACTCTGAACATTGCATCGCGCCATTTGCCGTGATATACACTAAAATAATGAAGCTTAAATGCTTCTCCTGTCATTACTTGCTGAATAATCACCGATGCATCTGCAATAGGAATATCAGTAGCAGAATAACTATACTGTTCTACTGTAAACAGTGGTGTAAAATTTGCTTCACCCGTCTGTAATCTTGTACTGTCTTCTGAATATGTAGTTTCAAACGAACTTTTCAAACCCTCGTCTGGCTGAAAAATCTCTATGTCATTAATCCTAATTTTATCCTGCATAATTCACCTATACTCTAATTCAGCTCTACAAACATGTTTGTCCCAGTAGATGCCTGCAATAATTTAGCTTTTTCAAGCATGATTTCAAATAATTTCATTCCGTCAAAATATACCGGTATAGTCACATTTCCGCTGATATTGCCGCCGCCAGTTTCTTCCCTTACAATTTTACGAATCAAATCTTCCGGAGCTTCAATGTTATTTCCATGTCTCTGGTCTCCGAGCATTGC
>CAYMHX010000279.1:0-3221 GCA_964390325.1 uncultured Roseburia sp.
GTTGAAAAAGTTTCTTATTTGGTGCGTGACGCTGTTACACGACAGATGGTTTCTGATGTTCCTGTCTGCACCTTTCTTTCAGGTGGGATTGATTCTTCCATTGTCACTGCTATCGCTGCCAATTATCTAAAAGAACAGGGCGAAACTTTAAATACGTTTTCCTTTGACTTTAAAGGAAATGACCGTTATTTTCAGTCCAATGCCTTTCAGCCAGAACGTGATTTGCCATACGTCAATATTATGTTGAAACACTATGAAACCAATCATACCTATCTCGAATGTGATGAAATCTTACTTGCTGATACACTTTTTGCTGCCGTAGATGCCAGAGATTATCCGGGAATGGCAGATGTAGATGCCTCTTTGCTTTACTTTTGCTCTTTAGTAAAGCAGCATAATAAAGTTGCTCTAACAGGAGAATGTGCTGATGAAATCTTTGGAGGGTATCCATGGTTTTATCGTACTGAATTGTTGAATCGTGACGGATTTCCATGGTCTTATGATATTTCTTCCCGTACTGTCTTTTTAAATGAAGAATGGATTTCTCTCTTAGATTTACAGAATTATGCCTATGACAAATATCAGACTTCTTTGGCAAAAGCTCCTGTTTTATCCGGTGAATCCACAGAAGAACGCAGACGACGTGCGATTGCTTATCTAAATATCAAATGGTTTATGCAGACCTTATTAGACCGTATGGACCGCACCGGCATGTATTCTGGTTTAGAAGCCCGCGTTCCGTTTGCCGACCATCGTATTATCGAATATGTTTTTAATGTACCTTGGGAAATGAAATATCGCAATGGTATCGAAAAATCCTTACTCCGAGATGCCACAGCAGACTTACTCCCAGCGGAACTTTTACACCGTAAAAAAAGTCCTTATCCAAAAACCTATCATCCGGGTTATGAACAGGCACTTTGCAAACGCTTTAAAGAAATTCTTAATAATCCAAATGCACCGATTGCTCCAATTTTGGATAAAAAGAAAGCACTTCAATTTATGGAAAGTCCAAAAGAATATGGAAAACCTTGGTTTGGACAGTTAATGGCTGGACCACAGTTACTTGCCTACTTTATCCAGCTTAATTATTGGATGGAGAAATATCATTTGTCGGTATAAACAAAACGGTGGATATTCACTTTTAGTATCCTTTAAATAAAACAAATGACATTGTATGTGAAAATCAACTCTTGAATCACTTTCTCCCCACATAAATCAGCAAGTGTTTGGCTGACGTGTGAAAAGTAACAGCAACCTAACATTTTATATTACTTTCATATCAATTTCTTGACATACGTAACATTACGTATTACAATAACAATAGATAAGGAAAGGAGATACAAAAGATGCCAATGACTTCAAAAGAGATGATAACACATCTCACCAAAAATGGTTTTGAAAAAGTAAGTCAAAACGGTTCCCATGTAAAGATGAAAAATAAAAATACTGGCATAACCGTTATTGTTCCTTATCTCTCCAAAGACCTAAAAAAAGGAATGGAGCAAGCGATATTAAAACAGGCTGGGCTGCAATAACCCAGCCAACCATATAGGAGAAAACATATGAATAAATTATTTTATCCAGCAATCTTCCATAAAGCAGAAGAAGGTGGTTTTTGGATTACTTTTCCAGATATTCCAGAATGTATGACACAAGGCGATGATATGCAACAAGCTTACGAAATGGCTGTTGAAGCTTTAGGTCTTGCAATTACAAGTCGAGAAGAAGAAAAAGAAGAAATCCCTACTCCATCCGAGCCATATAGCATTTCACTCGGCGAAAATGAGTTCTGTGCTATTATTGAATTTGATATGCTGGCATATAAAAAACGTACAAATTCCAAAGCAATCAAGAAAACTCTTAGTATTCCTGAATGGCTCAATGAAGAAGCTTCTGCATTAGGTATCAACTTTTCCCAAGTACTTCAAGAAGCCTTGCTAAAAAAAATCGGTATTCAATAAAAAACTATTTATAATAAAACATATCACAACTTTCAATCTTTCTGAATGAAAATTGTGATATGTTTTTTATTTTTGTCTATTTATATATCATCCCTTTCCAAGCATAAATCCCATCTTACTTCTTTTTATCACTTCATTACATACCGTTGTCATTCCAAGAATCATTATGGTACACGCCAATTTATACAAAATCATATATCCAACGCTTCCCCATTCCGAAAATCCCAAACTCCATAAAATCACTTTCGCAATCGGTATCATCATCAACTGATGCCACGCATAATAAAGCATACTATTCTCTCCAATATAGCGAACCCATCTTATTGTCCACTGATGCGATACAATCACAACCCAGATAATTCCAGCAAATGCAGAGACATATGTAAAAACAGGTGACCCATATTGACAGTAAAACATCTCCAAGCCACAGCCCGAAATCTCCCAAGTCAAATAATAACAGGAAACATTGATAATAACTGCTCCCAAAAAGCAAATCCATTTTCTCTTTCCAAGAAATATACTATCTACTTTTTCACGATGCATTTTATAACTATATCCTGCAAAAAAGAATGGCATTGCTGTCAGACAAGCATCCATATTCCAAAACAGCGAAGGTCCACCTATACTGTAATAAAAAATTCCGATTCCAGCCAATACAAAACTTACTACACCAAGGATTTGTTCTGACTTTATCCATTTTACGAGACCATAAAATAATAAATTCAGCCAAAACAGACACGCCATATACCACAATGTTTGAAATCGATTCTGTGCAATTAAATCTACCAAAAATTCTATACATTTTTCAAATGAAAGCGTTCCCTCTATATAATATCGAACACTTTGAAATAAAAACATTGGAATCCCAAGACAAAAATAGGGAATTACCATAGATTTTACTTTTCGTTTCGCAAAAACACGAAACTCATACTTCATACTAAAAACATATCCCGACAAAAAGAAAAATAACGGCATATGAAAACTGTAAATCCAAGTATTCAATCCTTCATTCGGCAAATGTGCCCAAATGACAAACAGCATTCCATACCCTTTTGCTACATCAATCCAGTCAAGTCTGGAGTTTCTATTTTTTTCAATCTGATTATTTTGAACCATCTTTTGTAGTTTCCCCTTAAATTCTTAAAGTAACGGTAATTATTCAGTACCTTCATAGTTACAATGCAAAAATTTATTTCTCACTATTATCTATATATTCGGCGATTAAAAACTTCGCCTCATATATAGACCCTCCGGGGG
>CAYMHX010000280.1:0-3201 GCA_964390325.1 uncultured Roseburia sp.
AGAATGTACAGAAAGCTTTAAATTATAAGGAACAGGAAATTTTACCAATTGAACAGGTACAGCGAGATAAATTGAAATATAGAAAATAAACAATAATATAAATTTAATGTGTTTTTGTATATTAATGATGAAAAGGAAATCAAAAGATGAATATAAGGTTTCAAGATTATGTTATGGATAAAGATGCCTGTATTTTAATGGCATTAGAAAAAATAGAAAAGAATAAAGGTGGATTTGTACTTGTAGTTAAGAATAATTCTGTTGTAACAGGTACGGTGACAGATGGTGATATTCGGAGAGCATTTTTAGAGGGAAAAATAAAAACGGATAGTATAAAAGGGGTATATACATCTAATTTTAAATATCTTTTCAATTCCCAGAAAATAACAGATGCTATAGAACTTTTTAAGAATAGTGCAATTGAGTTTTTACCAATATTGGATGAAAATAGAAAGTTGGTAAATATATTAACAAAGAAACAAATGCACAGCCTTTTGATTTTAGATATTCATGCAGATTTGAATTATGATTTTTTGTCATTAGATAGCAATATTTTAGAACATGAAGTGTATCAAAGACCTTGGGGATATTATAAAACTAGTATTATGAATGATTATTTTCAATCAAAGTTGATATGTATTAATCCGAAAGGACAGTTAAGTTTACAATCGCATGAAAGACGGGAAGAACATTGGATTATTGCTCATGGAAAGGGAATCGTACAGATTGGAGAATCAAGGATTTCTGTTACTTGTGGTAGTTCATTATTTATTCCAAAAGGATGTAAACATAGGATTACAAACATAGATGAAAAAGAGTCGCTAGTTATTACAGAAGTACAATTAGGTGATTATTTTGGAGAAGATGATATCAAAAGATATGAAGATATTTATGGGAGAGGGTAAAGATGGAAAAGAACGTTGCTTTTATACCAGTTAGGGGAGGAAGCAAATCAATTCCTCTGAAAAATATTAAGCCAATATGTGGAAAACCATTGGTATATTGGACGATAGCTGCTGCTTGTGAGTGTAAAGCAATTGATAAGGTTTATGTGGCAACGGATAATATACAGATAGCTGATGTTGTAAATGAACTGAAAAAGACTGGAAAAGCAGATTTTGTTAAAAAGTTGGAAGTAATTGGAAGAAGCGAAGAATCAGCAACGGATAATGCAAGTACAGAGTCTGCGATGTTAGAATTTGCAAATGTATATAATTTTGAAACAATTGTGTTAATTCAAGCAACTTCACCACTTCTTACAGCAGAGGATTTGGAAAAAGGTTTTTCTTTATATCAGAAAGAAGATACGGATAGTGTATTATCTGTTGTTAAACAAAAGCGTTTTCATTGGTCTGTTACAAAAGATGGACTGGCAGAAGCAGTGAATTACGATATTTTTCATAGACCTAGAAGGCAGGAGTTTGAAGGATATTTTGTAGAAAACGGTGCATTTTATATTACTTCAAAAGAACGCTTATTACATACGAAAAATCGTATATCAGGAAAAATAAGAGTATGTGAGATGCATGAGGATAGTTTTTTTGAAATTGATGAACTTTCTGATTGGGTGGTTATTGAACAAATGCTTGCAAAGAAACTGGAACAGAAATCTGTCCTTTCTAAAAAAGAAAAATCTAATATAAAAATAAGTTATCCAATAAAAATGTTTTTGACAGATTGTGATGGATGTTTGACTGATGGAGGAATGTATTATTCTGAATTTGGAGATGAATTAAAAAAATTTCATACCAAAGATGGAATGGGATTTCAATTACTTCGAGAAGATGGAATTTTATGTGGTATTATTACAGGAGAGAATACCAAATTAGTAAAACACAGAGCAGAAAAGTTAAAATTAGATATTCTTGAAATGGGAATTAAGAATAAACTGGAAACAGTAAGAAAAATATGTCAAGAATATAATATTTCACTAGAGGAAGTGGCTTATGTCGGAGATGATATAAACGATACAGAATTGATGAATGCAGTGGGACTTGCATTTAGTGTGCCAAATGCAATGGAAGATGTAAAAAAATATGCTGATTATGTAACAAAACGAGAAGGTGGCAATGGGGCAGTAAGAGAAGCAATAGAGTTGGTTTTGAAGAAAAATCAAATTTGCTAAGGAGAAATTATGAGAATATTATTTTACCGCTATGGAAGTATTTGTGAACCAGACATCATAGCAGCATTTGAAGAACTGGGACATCATGTGACACAAATCACAGAAGAAATAAATGATAAAGAACTTTCTTTTGCAGATAGTGCCAGACTTGTCAGGCAGGCATTGACTACCTATTCTCAAGATTTTGTTTTTACGATTAATTTTTTCCCTGTAATATCTGATATTTGTAATATTTTAAAAATTCCTTATATTAGCTGGATTGTGGATTCTCCTGTAATGGAACTTTTTACAAAAAGTATACAAAATTCTTGTAATAGAATATTTCTCTTTGATAGACAGCAGTATATGGAACTTTCGCCATTGAATCCTGCGTGTATTTTTCATTTTCCGTTAGCAGTAAATGTTGATGATAAGCAAAGAGTAATTAAAAATGCTTGTTCAAAATTACGGAAAAAATTTTCGTCAGATATTTCTTTTGTAGGTTCTCTTTATACAGAAAAATGCCCCTATGATAAATTAAAAAATCCACCTGAATATATTTCGGGTTACTTAGAGGGGATTATGACCGCACAGGAAAAGGTATATGGTTATTACTTTATTGAAGAATTATTGACAGAAGAAGTCATTTCTGAATTTAAAAAGCATTTGAAAGAATATTATCAAAGTCCATTTGATAATTTTTTAACGGATGAGATTACGATTTCTCAGTTATATATCGGAAATAAAATAGCTGCATTAGAACGTTTTCATATATTAAAACGATTAAGTGAACATTTTCGAGTTGACCTTTATACTGGAAGTGATACAAGAACTTTACCAAAAATTCAAAATCGTGGTTTGGCTAAAACATTAACGGAAATGCCGATTATTTTTCATGAAAGTAAAATAAATTTAAATATTACTTCAAAAGCAATTCGCACTGGAATACCACTTCGTGTTTTTGATATATTTGCTTGTGAAGGATTTTTGCTTAGTAATTATCAGGTGGAATTATCTGAATTATTTGAAGCAGGAGTTGATTTTGATTATTATACAAGTGAAGAGTATATTGAATTGTGTGATGCTGCTGCCAATTA
>CAYMHX010000281.1:0-3194 GCA_964390325.1 uncultured Roseburia sp.
CGTGTATAGTTCTAGCTTCATTTTTCTTTTATATTTAATCAGCCGAAAATATTTGTAATTGTTCTTCTATTATTTCTCTCTTTAAAAAATGTGGTTCTTCTCTCAATTTTTCCAATTCCTGTTCCTGACACTCCTTAATAATCTGTTCAAAGCATCTTTTTTTCTCTGAATTATCACTAAAATCCAAATTTATTTTTTTCAATTCAGCTATATCTTTTAACGTATATCTTTTTTGTTCACCACTCGAAAATTCTAACATATTCATAATCAATGTATCCGTAGCCTTAAACCCAGAGTTTGCAATATCCATTGCTATCATCTGCCATTCAGGAATTTCTTCTGAAATTCCATTTTTTAATGATGCACAATGTAATTTCCATGCTTTGATTTTTTCTACTTCTTCATCCATTTTCAAAACTGTCTCTGTTTCATCTTTCCATTTAAGAAAGCCTTCCCATACCTGCTCCAATTCTTCTTCTATCCCTTTTAAATATTCCTGCTCTTGCTCAATATATTCTTGTTCGCTTCTTACCCAGTCATCAAATGTTTCATATGCCGGCATATTTTCATCCAACATTATTTCTGACCACGAATAATATTTTCCATTTCTAAAAATTAAACCACCTCTTTTTATATTTTCCTCTGATAGCCTAATATTATCTTCTGTTTCATATTTAGAATTATAATAATCCAAAAACTTTTCTATTTCTTCCATTTCTATAAGGTATCTTAGCAAATTCTTTTCTGAAAGATATACAAATCCACTTCTTTCATACCATGCATTCGCATACCTCCGCTCATCCGAGCCACTTGTATGTATACCATTTGTTAAATCACCTACAAATTTTTCTAACAGTTCTTCTGGTAACATTCCTCCCATCGCTGCTTTATTGCAAATTTGTTCAACTTCATTATCCGAAAGTTTCAATATTATTTTTCGTTTTTTAATTGTTTCCATTCTTTTTTCTCCAAACTCTTTATCTCCCTGCTGGTATTTTGATAATCTCCAGCAGGGGTTCTTTCCAAACAAATTCTTTCATATCAATTTCTATCTCTATCAGCGTTTTAGCATCTTTTGGAGCTTATCTTTATACTCTTTCGGTTCTATTTCCCCTGTTTCTTTATTAAAAATATGCTCATACTTTTCCAATGTTTTTGTAAACTGCACCATCAACGACTCCATAGATTCTAGTATTCCATCTAACTTCAAAGCAAGTCGAACTGTTTCCGTTGGAAGAACTAAAATTTCTGTTTCTTTCTTTTTTAATTTTAATTCCAAATCAGCAACTTTCTTTTGCTGTTCTTTTTCAAGATTCTCTGTCTTTCTTTGATACTGTTCAATATTTTCTTCCGCCTTTGCAAGCTCCTCTTTCAGCTCCTTTATATACTTTCTACCTTCTGCATCCTGTTCCTGATGCTCTTTAGCGACCTCTGCTCGTATTTTTTCTTCAAGCTGTACTGCCACAGCCCTTTCTTTTTCAACTGCTTTCTCTATCTCCTCTTTTTCTTTTTCAAGTCTTTGCACCTCTTTCTGGCTTGCTTCAATCTGCTTTTTTTGATAGTTCAATTGCTCATATAAAACATTTACTTCTGTTTTATCTTCTCCAGATTTTAATAATGCAAGAAGCTGTCTTTGGTCTGTTTCGTCTAAATTCGCATAACCAGCACCTTCATTCACGGTAATTCCCTTTTTATCAAAAATCTCCTGCAACTCTGGAATTAAGGTTGAAATAGCCTTATATTTCTGCACCTGACGTTCCGTAATATGTAATTCTTCTGCTATTGTTTTATTGATATTAACCCTGTCCTCTCTTTTCACCAAGGCATTACGCCGTTTATAAAGTTCTGAATTTTCTGCAATCTTTTTCCGAATAAGAACAGAATCTAATACCAATACATCAATATTTGCCCGATTAACTCTTATTTTAGAGTCAATTTGTTTTAACTCATCTGCCGATTCTGAATTTTCGTCTAAATCATATTCTGACGGGTCAAAATACTTTACATTGATCGGATAACCTTCTACCTCAAATTGTTTTACATTTTTTAAATAATTTTTATAATCCTCTGCTTCCGGATTTCCTGTATAGGAACTGTATCTTTTAATTAGCAAGTCGATTGCCCTTGTACGTTTTTCTCCTGACTCAATGATATAGACATCCTGTTCTTCATCATAAAGTGCTTCCAGATTATGTATCAGTCCAAGTTCCAAAATACTTTCTGCACGTTCTTCTATCTGTTCCTTTGGAAAATCATTTTCCTTATGAAAAACAATCTTCTTTCTTGGCACAAGTTTAAAATTAAAAGCCTTTTTATAATCTGTCATCCGTTCCATTCTTCCAAGCTGTTCTGTTACAAATGTTTTCTCTGCTTTTCTGCTTTCATCGGATTCTTCTTTCTCTGTTTTTATTTCTTCATTCATTATTAGTGTTCTGTCGACTGCACCAAAATTAAATTTTCTCTGTTTTGCCATGATTTCTCCTCTATTCTTCTCCAATTGCATTTTTCAGCTTCTGCTGTGCATCATAATCCAGTATATTTAACTCCAACAGTAATCTTGAGTAGTCAAAGACAACGTTTGCATCCGGACTATGCTGTAATATTGGTTTAAAATCCGTTTCGATTTCTGGAACTTTAATGTCTTTTCGAATTGGAGTTTTTAAAAAAGCTGTACCAAGATTTTTTGAATAATTTTCACTCAAATCTTTATATACATTTGTCTTAATTTCTGCCTGAGTAATAAACACACCTAAAAAATTAAGCTGTTCAATATCATGTTCCTCTTTAATATACAAAATGGTTTCCAGCGTTTCTTTTAACCCCTTATAACTAAATCCTTCCAATCTGACTGGTGTTATTACATAATCGGAAGCAAACATACTATTGACCGTCAAAATATCAGAAGCAGGAGCATTATCAATCAATATATAATCATACTGACTTTTTATTGATAAAAGTGCTTTCTTCAAAATAATATTATTATTTCCTGTTTCATTTGCATTGATATTTCTTTGTGTATGCTTATGTCTTTTACTGCTTGGAATCATATGCAGATTTTTAACTTTTGTAACTTTTATTAATTTTTGCACGTCCTGATTTTCTCTGTAACGAAATTTAAACAATTCTGCAATATTTTCACTCTCTGATAATTCATATCCATTAATAACCTCTGGACTGTCTTCTATATAACAGCC
>CAYMHX010000282.1:0-3164 GCA_964390325.1 uncultured Roseburia sp.
GAGCATAAGATTCTGGCACTTTGGCTGATATGTGAACTGTAAGCTAAATAGCGATATCGATAAATTCTTTAGAAAATCTTTTGATTTTTATGAAGCTTATCTTTAGAATGAGAAGATATGATACTTGTGGAGGTAAGAAAGGTATGAAACCATTAAAGAATGAAGAATATCATATTTTAGTAGTGGAGGATGATAAGGAGATTAGAGATGGAATAGAGATTTTTTTGAAAAGTCAAGGGTATCAGGTACATAAGGTGGCAGATGGAGCAGAAGGTCTTGCAGTGATAGAAAGTAGAGAAATCCATTTGGCGATTGTAGATATTATGATGCCGAAAATGGATGGTGTGACAATGACGATGAAACTTCGGGAACAATATGATTTTCCAGTGATTATGCTTTCGGCGAAGTCGGAAGAAACGGATAAGGTCATTGGTTTGAATATTGGTGCGGATGATTATGTGACGAAACCCTTTACACCATTAGAGCTTATGGCTCGAGTTAATTCTCAGCTTCGCAGATATTTGCGTTTTGTGAATAAAAATGGAGGGCAAATAGAGTCGGAACGTGTTTATGTGATTGGCGGGTTGGAGTTAAATGAAGATACGGTAGAATTTTTTGTAGATGGAAGTCCGGTAAAATTGACACCGATTGAGTTTAAAATTTTAGCACTTTTGATGAGAAATGCCGGAAGGGTGTTTTCTTCGGAAGAAATTTATGAGCGTGTCTGGAATGAACGTGCAATAAATACAGATACGATTATGGTGCATGTGAGAAATATTCGGGATAAGATTGAGATTAACCCGAAAGAACCAAAATATTTAAAGGTGGTGTGGGGCGTTGGCTATAAAATGGAAAAACAAGAAAAAAGGTAACGTAATCTTAGGAATAGGTGTGTTGTTGGCACTGGTAATTGTGAATTTCTTATATTTTCCTACAATTGGAAATCGGGCTTCAGAAAGAAGTTCGCAGGAGATGTTGGAACAGCAACAGGTGAATATGGGGTTATTGCAGTCGCTTTATGAGGGTGCATTGGTGATGTATTATGAGCAGACATTAAAGACATCAGAAATAGTAATTGAACCGATGGATTTATTTTTGAAAAAGGAAGAATTGTCGAGTGAACAATGTGCTGTTTTGGAGGCGAATTTTAATGATATTTATGGTGAAATGGAACGGGATTTTGAGAATTATCGTTATAAGATTGATTATTATGCTTCGAATGGAAAAATGAGTGAGTCAAATACAGCACAGGATTTGACGGCGGCAATTACGAAAAGAAATAGTGAGATGTTAAATGAACTGATTTTACATTATCAGAATCTTTGGGTAATGCAGTTTGATGAGTTAGGGCAGCTGCATATATCAGTGATTACTTCGGAAGATATTTCTCCGGATATGCTGGTAAAGGGGATGAGACAGGCAGAAAGTGATATGCGTCTTGCAGGAAGAATACAGAGTTATATTGGGATTGAAAATGCAGCATCTTTCGTAAATAAGGTATCTGATTTTACGATTGTCTATGGTATTTCTGAGGAATGTGCCAAAAATCTTACACTTTATGAAGATATTTATTATTTGTTTGATTTGTCAGAATATATTGAAGGGTATGCGGCACCTGTATTTATTTTGAGTGTATTGGTTCTATTGGTAGGAGCTTTCATAGGAAGCAATCCAAAATTTCAGAAAGAAACCGTGCTAAGCTGTATTAATGTAGAAGAAAAGAGAAGGTGGTTTACTTTTGAACCTGCTTTGGTGGGTGTTCTTCTAATAAAAACTTGGTATCGTTGGTATTGTTATGCAATTTATCTAATGGAAAATCGGGATTTGAAAGCATTTACAGCGTATATTGGAAGTGAATTTTGGGAATTGTTTCGGTATTTGGATATTGTATTTTTAGTGTTTATAGTATTTTTGATTCTTTATTTGATTTGTCTCGCACTTTGTCCGATGGTTTATTTGGGTGTTAAGGAGTATATTAGACAGCAGAGCTTTCTTTATCAGATATTTCCGAGTGTGAAGAAGTATTGGGAGAGGTTTAAAAAAGAAATTGAGGAAATGAATCTCGAAGATAATATTACAAAGAAGATAATAAAATTGGTTGTAATCAATTTCTTGGTGTTATCGGTATGTTGTTGTTTTTGGGTATTTGGAATTTTAGGTTTGGTGATTTATAGTCTTTTGCTCTTTTATCTGTTGTCGGAATATTTTTATAGGATTACACAGGATTATGGAGTATTGCGTAAGGCGGTAAATCGGATTGCAGAAGGAGATTTGAATACGGTCATTTCAGAAAATATTGGCATGTTTGAGCCGATGAAAGAAGATTTGACACGAATCCGTACTGGTTTTAAGAAAGCTGTTGAGGAGGAGGTAAAGAGTCAGCGTATGAAAACGGAGTTGATTAGTAATGTTTCACATGATTTAAAAACTCCATTGACAGCAATTACAACTTATATAGAGCTTTTGAAAAAAGAAGATATTACGGAGGCAGAACGTGAGGAGTATGTTCATACTTTAGAGCGTAAGGCAGGGCGATTAAAGGTATTGATTGAAGATTTGTTTGAAGTTAGTAAAGCCAGCAGTAATGATGTGACACTGCATTTTATGAAGGTTGATATTGTAAAGCTGATGAAACAGGTTGCAGTGGAACATAAAGAAAAATATGAGGAGGCAGGGCTGACTTTATATTGGAATGTGCCAGAGGAAAAGATGGAGTTATGTTTGGATAGTCAAAAGACCTATCGAATTTTTGAAAATTTGTTTTTGAATATTGAGAAGTATGCGATGCAAAATAGTCGGGTGTATATTTCTGTGGCAGAAGAAGATGGAATGGTCAGTGTTATTATTAGAAATATGTCTGCAGTGCCGTTATCTATAACCGGAGAGGAATTGACCGAGCGTTTTGTTCGCGGTGATATTTCAAGAAATAGTGAAGGTTCAGGACTTGGGCTTGCGATTGCTAAAAATTTCACAGAGATACAGCAGGGAACATTTGAAGTTGTAGTAGATGGGGATTTGTTTAAGACGATATGTAGATGGAGAAGGTGGGAAGAAGAAATAGTAGATAACAGTAATCTTTATAAAGATATGTATGTTGAATGATTAATGGTAAAAAACGATTTAAAAATGGCTTTTTGTTACTGTTCACTCCGTGACCAGCAACG
>CAYMHX010000283.1:0-3154 GCA_964390325.1 uncultured Roseburia sp.
AATTTTGAGGATTTTTTATTCTGCTATCCACAATGCAGAATTATTTGCGGAGTATGTTGCTTTTCGCAAAAAATACAAATTCTTTTCGCACTAATTACAAAAAATACTTTATCAACTCAATAAAAGAGGCATTTAAAAGATTTTTAATATCTTTTTAAATGCCTCTTTCATCTTAATTTTTTTCTTTTTTCTGCTTCCTGTTTCCGTGGTCTTCAACAATTAGATTCTTTCCTGTTACTTTTTCTTCGTTTGGTATGTATTCTAATAAATCTGTAATTTCACATCCAAGTGCTTCACAAATTTTATCAATATGTTCCACATTCAAACGAGTAACCAATTCATGATACCATTCATTAATTGTAGATGGTCGAATCCCTGTAAGCTCTGCCAGATGTTTCTGTGTCCATCTTTTTTCTCCAAGAAGTCTCGATAAATAAATTCTAATCATAATTTTATGCCCTCTGTTTTATTTTACCACCAGGCATCATTCAAAATATTATTTTGTTAGAATATAACGTATTTTGTTATTTATACTTTAAAAAAATAATATTTAGTAGTTTTTGATAATTAACTCATTATACTTTTCTGATTTCATTGTATTTTTTAAGTTGTTACTTCTGCTAATTTCTTCTATATTATACTCTTTATATAACTCTCTAATAAAGGCATCATCATTATAAGAAAGAATAAATTTTCCTTCTATCTTATCTAAAATTTCCTTTAACCTAATATGGTCATTATGTGAAAAATTAATATCATAATACTTTTCCGTTCCATGGTAAGGTGGGTCTAAATAGAATAATGCTTTTTTTCTATCATAGACTCTAATCAAATTTTCAAAATCCTTATTTTCAATTACCACACTTTTTAAACGTTTTTGAATCTCTGTTAAATACTCAACTGCATTGTTAAGATTTTTTTTATTCATTCCAAAGCTTCTTTTATCTGCTCCATAACTTACTTTTATAATATAAAAATACCGTGCTGCTCTCTGAATATCTGTTAATCCTCTTGTTTCCAATTGGCTCTTACTATCAAAAAACTGTTCTCTTGAAACAGTAAGCCAATTCAATTCTTTTTGTAATTCTTCGCAGTGATATTTAATACAACGATACAAATTAATAAGCTGATTATCTGCATCATTGAAAACCTCTAATTCTTTTCCAACTTCTTTTCCAAATAATACCCATCCAGCACCACCAAAAACTTCAATGTACCTCTCAAATCCATCTATTGGAAATCGTTTTATAATCTCTTTTCTAAGCAGCTTCTTTCCACCAATCCATGCCATGAAACTGTTCATATCTATTTCCTCCTGTTTCAAAATATTTCTGCTGGAAGAAATATTTTTCTTCCAGCAGAAATAACACTACATCATTCCTAATAATAATCTCCATGTTCTCTTTTTTGCAGTAATCTCACCATCATGTGTACCAAATTTATCCTGCTGATAAGCATTCACTGCTTCTTCCATACCTTTTCCAAAAATTGGTGTATTCCCCTCATCAGCTTCAATTTTTCCTGTATAATATCCCAATGCCTTTAATCTTCGTTCTAAAGCTGTTACTACTGGATGATTTTTATTAACTGTTCTCGAAACAGTTGGTGTATTTCCAATCGTTTCCTCACCTGCATAACCATCAACTTCTGAACCTGTCACAGACTGTACCTCTTCCACAAATTCTCTCAAAGAATAATTTTTTTCATGGATACTTACAGAATTTCCTATATAAATGACTGTTCCATTTTCTGCATACACATTCTGACCAACTTTACAATCATTAATCGCATTTTCTAAATTGCGATATGCTCCTGTCTGATTTTGACAAATTCCATCTATCCAGTCACTACCAACACGATACCAGCATTCTACCTTACCATTTTCGACCTTATCAATAAATACCTCTGTTGTTCCAATCTGTGCTTTAAAATCTTTCCATAATTCAGGATTATCCATCATATTACGAGGACAATGCTTACCTTTTGCATCATAATGCCGAATAACTCGCCCTGCCGTAATTCCTGTAAACTCCATTAATTCTTTCACCAATTTAATTGCATATTCTCTTGCAACCGCATAATCTCCATCTGCATTTACACAAATTTCAATATTTATACTATTACGATTATTTGCATCAGTCACTTCATGACTTCCACCATATTCAAACCCAATAGAATATGTACCATCACAATGTTCCGCAACCTGATATACTCCATCTGAACCACAATAATAATGCACAGACGTATTCAAATTTCCCCTAGCTTGTGCCTTTGCATGAGCTAATGCATTTGCACCTTTTTTCCAATTGTCTGTTTCATGTATGACAATATATTTTGGTTCATTTTTTTCTGAATAAGTATTTACCTTTGAAAGATATTGTTTATTAATATTCATTCCTATTCCTCCTCGTATTTTTTACTTTACCTCTGGTAATCCCGGCACACTTGTTAAAAGTGATAATATTCCTGCAAGAACAGATGCTGACAATACATAATACCAATCGACCTGTCCCATTGTCGCTGCAGTACCAATTCCTGCCACAGCAGATTGTGCTACAGTTTTTACAGCACGCACACTGGCTGCTTTTACCCATTGTTTTAAATTTTCTTTTTTCATGTTTACCTCTCCTTCCTAAATAATTTTTATATAATAAAAAGCTAACAGATTTTTCTGCTAGCCTTTCATTCAATTAAATCACTAAATTATAAGCAAATAAAAAAGACTTCTCCATTAGGAAAAACCTTTTTTATTTGCTCATATTACGTTTTTTGTAAAAATCTTAGACGAAATAACGCTTTCAAAAAAATTAATGATTTACAAAATTTCTTTGGCTTTATAGAGGCTAATGCAACTCTTACTATTAACTTTGATGATTATGCTTTTGCATTGATTAATACAGGATATGGTCATACCTCTGACAATTATTATTGTGGAATAATCCAAAATCCATATGGTAATGTAGTTCCTATTAGAGAAACTTCCGTTATCAGTATAGAACGAATTGAGCAAAATAAGTGGACTATTAAAAATAATTTGAATGGTACATTACGATTTACATTAACTTCATTTGGTGCTGGATTTACGATTGGTGAATAGTTACACATAAAAGAAGATAATCAGTATCGCATTAAATTCAAGGTAGATACAACAGCA
>CAYMHX010000284.1:0-3064 GCA_964390325.1 uncultured Roseburia sp.
ACCGTTTCTTAAATCATGCAACAGAATGTGAAGCAGATGCAATCAGTGATGGAACTGTAGCATATGTTCCGGCAGTGATGGAACATATCGAGCTTGCAGGTGTTCATTCAGGTGATTCTGCTTGTATCATTCCTTCTGCTCATATTTCAGAAGAAAATGTTGCAACTATTAAAGAATATACACGCAGAATTGCAGAAGAAATGCATGTAAGAGGTCTTATGAATATGCAGTATGCAATCGAAGGTGGAAAGGTTTATGTATTAGAAGCAAATCCAAGAGCTTCTCGTACGGTACCGCTTGTATCAAAAGTATGTAATATCCGTATGGTTCCATTGGCAACCGAAATCATTACTTCAGAATTAACAGGCCATCCATCCCCAATTGCAGATATGAAAGAAAAACATATTCCAAACTATGGTGTGAAGGAAGCTGCATTCCCATTCAATATGTTCCAAGAAGTTGACCCTGTACTTGGACCGGAAATGCGTTCCACAGGTGAAGTTTTAGGTATGTCTAATTCTTATGGTGAAGCATTCTTAAAGGCTCAGGAAGGTGTTGGTTCTAAACTTCCATTAGAAGGAACCGTTCTTATTTCTGTAAATGATAAAGATAAGGCAGAAGCAGTAGAAGTGGCAAGAAGCTTACAGGCAGACGGATTTAAGATTTTAGCAACCAAAACAACCTATGCTCATATTGCAGCAGCAGGTATTCCGGCAGAAAAGGTAAAGAAATTAGATGAAGGAAGACCAAATGTATACGATTTGATTACAAATGGTAATATTGATTTAGTTATCAATACACCAATTGGAAAAGACCGTGTTACAGATGACAGCTACCTTCGTAAAGCAGCTATCAAAGCAAAAATTCCTTATATGACAACACTTGCTGCAGCACAGGCAACAGCAGACGGTATTCATTATGTAAAAACACATAAAGAAGGAGAAATCAAGTCACTTCAGGAATATCATAACGAAATAAAATAAATTCTTTTCAACAAAAAATCCAGATGTTGTGCCATCTGGATTTTTTGTATTAAGATTTCCGAAATTCTCTTGGTGAACATCCTGTAATACGTCGGAACAAGCGGGTAAAATAATGAATATCCGAAATCCCAACTGTTGCAGCCACAGTTTGTATAGAAAGAGTGGTACTTTTTAACAAGCGTTTTGCGTAATCAATCCGATGTTGATTGACATAATCTGTAAGTGTCACCCCAGTTTCCTTTTTAAATAAAGAGGAGAGATAACTCGTATTTAAAAACAATTCATTTGAAAAACGTTTTAAACTTAAATCGCTGTCAATCGAAGCATCAATGGTTACTAAAATCTGTCGGATTGGTTCGGAGTAATTTGAGGTACTTCTTTTCTTTACTAATTCACAGTAACTTCGTACTAAATAAGGAAGAACATCATCTAAATGCTGAATAGTAGCAGCGTTTTCGATAAATTTTGCATAATTTGCAGAAATAGCATCAATATAAAATGGATGAACTCCCGTAGTATAAGCTGTACGTCTCAGTAGTGTATTAAGCGAAAGTATCATATTTTTTATATCTCGCAATTCATCATCACTTCGGGCAGCAATTCGGATATTACTCATTCTATGAAGAATAGATAATGCTTTATCCGTATTTCCATGCGAAATAGCATCTAAAAATTCATCTTCCATGTAATATCTTTTTTCTAGCATGCTCATACTAAGGAGAGGGTCGTCGTGAACAATAAAGGTATGTTTTTTTAGATATTCTTCACGGCTCTCTAAAGTCCTCAAATCAAAAATATATTCAGGAGTACCTGAAAGACCACAGATATTATGGTGCGACTGGCGTATCAATTCAAAAAAAGAAATTTTATCTCTGATAAGCGGCAGACAGAAATAATAATCTTGAAGTTGTGGCAAAAGGGACTCTGGAATATCAGAAATAGTAATTAATTCTTTTATATCAGCTTCAAGCATATCTTTTTGTAAATAGGGACCGATAAAAAAGAAATGTTCTTCGGCCAAATGAAAGAAACTGTAATGACAGTTATAGTAATCAGAAAAATGATAAAGTGCTTCTTTATTATATTCAGGCATGGAGAATACGGTTTTTATAAGGTTGTCCTTTAGAATGCTTTTCCGAAGTCCTAAATCTAAATCTGCAAGCGTAAAGTTTTTATCATTGGATAAAAAATAGGGAATATTCAGATTTTTTAAATAATTGCATAAAAAATCAAAAATAACTTGATTCATAAAAAGCCTCACTTTTGAATGATTTATTGTGAAGAACAATATTTATATATATAGGCGGTGATTGAAAATTGCCACCTACGCCACGCACGGTCACGAAGTGACATTCTTCTATTCGTGCGTGTGTGCATCCCTCGGAGAACTATATATGAGGCGAAGTTTTTAATCGCCGAATATATAGTTAGGAAAGTTCTTCGAATGTAATTTGATGATTTTTTAAAAATTTCTTTATTAAAATATCCCATTCCTGTTCCAGACTTTTATCTGTTGTAAAAATACGGTAAGAAATGCCGGTGGTTAAAAGAAGTTTCTTATTTTGAAATTTTAAATTTAGAAAAACGGCAGAAATATCTTGTGGCGTAAAAACAGAACCTGTCTGATGTAAAGTTTTTTCTAAGTTAGCAGGAGAAAGGAGCAGGACGAATTTAAAATAAGAGGGAGTCCGTTTTCCCTTAATTAAATCAAAGCACTGTGTTCGTACTTTTCCAAAGGGAAGAAAGGAAAGACCAATTAGGTGTTCCTCCTCCAGTTCTTCTGTTGAATAAAACTCTTGATGCAGAGTTCCTTGAATTTGATAAGTAACAGCACCTTGAATAACAGCTTCTTGTAATAAAAAATTATCAAAAACATCAGTACATAGTAATTTATTCATAAAAATTTTAACTTCCGGTAGTGTCAGTGCAATCATAAATCCTCCCAATAAAAAATAATAACGATTCAAAGCCAAAGGAAAAAGCATTCGTTTTTCAAAGATTGCCTTTAGTATGAATTGTTATAATGATTCGTTACTGTTCACTCCGTGACCAGCAACGATTGATTTTTGCATGAAAATTTG
>CAYMHX010000285.1:0-3060 GCA_964390325.1 uncultured Roseburia sp.
CCCGCATTTCGGGCAGCTCTTCCTTCATATACTGGCTGGACAATGCTGTTACCAAATCCATAGCTATGTCCTCCTTAAGATTAGGCGTTCATACGAAGATATGCTCCGGCGATATGGTTCCCGGCTTCGCAGAGGACTCACCTTGTTCTCAGACTGATGTATTATAGCATCGGTATTTATAAAAATCAAGTACTTTTTTCGTAAAAATACGGCTATTTTCTAAGAAGCAAATATAATTTACTTTAAATATTACGAAAAATAACATACCTAATGCTGCAAGCGACGGTGTACAATTCTTTTACAAGACAACTACCTCAGAGCATACAATAAAAGCAGTTGATTGTTTCGTTGTTTCCCCATTTGAAATCAGAAGCAGAAATGAATTTTGAAACATTATCAAATGTCATACCTATAGAATCATACCAAACAGTATTCTCTATGTGGACAGTAAACTTTTAAGAAATTTGGTCGTATACAGTGTTCGTAAACAAGCCATCGTGAATACACCTTTTTTGAAGGAAAATTCTAATTATCATTACGATTTTCAACGCCAAAACATTGCAAAAAACTATCCTCCTCATTATTTCGTAGGAAATGCAAATACGCATTCCGTTTTTACAGCGGAACGGGTATATGTTCCCTACGGTCTGCTTCCGCTATAAAGACCGATGTTTCTCAATCGACACCTATGGGTATCATTCGTCAAGTTTTTTCGTCAGGACGGATACCTCCCACCCTGCGAACTTTCCCTTTTCGCAAATTAGGTAAAACACCCAAAAATGAGGAGACTACCGAACGTTTCGACTCAGGACGGAGAATCGCCCGCTGTCTTCTGTCTTATCATAACTTAGTAGAACCTAAGCCAAATCCGAAATCCGAGCTGTTTTTATATTTATCGTGTTTTCTTTGTATGTAACAATTGCAATGCATCGTTTATAATCTTGAATTGGAACAATACGCTTACGCTCTCGTGGATCAAAACAATATATTTCCGTATTTTCCTCGTTTGGTAATGCGTTTCTATGTTCAGCAATCCACATACGTCGATAATCTGTAATAATGTCATATTCTGGTTCATTTTCGAGACAAAGATGCATCTTATCAAAATTAATAATATTATAAACTGCATCTGAGACTGTCGTGCTTCCAAATTTTTTTAAAATATCTTCGTTAACTCGAACAAAGTCATAATACATCTCGATTAGATTATCTTTAGCGTAATTTTCGGCAATCCGCTGATATATAGGGACCAGCTCGCGCCATACTTTGATAAACATCGAGAAATGCTTTAATTTCGTGCGCATTTCTGTTTTATATTCCATTAGCTGCGGAAACAAGACAGGATATTTTAAAATAATATCCTCGCAATCTTTCAGCGCAAAATCGCCGGTAAAATCTGAAAAATCATCAGTAAATGTCATCTGACTTTGATATTTTTCAGTAAGTTCTGTTTTTGGTAAGAATGCGCAAAGGTGATAGTTAACAACGGCACAGTGGTTCGCCATGATTTCCGCCATCAAAGATAATGTTTGATTGATATCATCTTCGGTTTCATCTGGAAAGCCATAAATAAAGGATGTAACTACCTTGACTTTTTTATCCCGTAGGTAGATAAGTTTTTCCATCACAGTATCTAAGTTCAAGTTCTTGTGCACTATTTTTTGCATTCGCTTGGAGCCTGTTTCGATTCCAACAAATACCCTAAACATACCTGCATCGACCATTATGTCAATTAATTCGAAGTCAAGACAATCCAGCCGTGCGCTACAGTGCCATTTAATGGGGTAGCTTAGAGTTTTAATCAAACGACAAACTTCAATAACCATTTTCCGGTTGAAAGTGAACATATCGTGTGAAAAATGAAAGATACTGACCCCCAAATCCTTGTGAGCTTTTTCAATTTCTTCCAATATACGTTGCGGACTTTTGAGACGGTATTTTCTGCCCCAAAATGCCTGCGTGCTGCAATATGCGCAACCGAATGGACAACCGCGACCTACATCGATGATAAAGTCCGTTTTTGAAATATCTTGTGGATAATCCAACAGGTATGTACCAAGGTAGTCGATCATTGGCAAGCTATCCAAATCTTCAACAAGAGCAGGGCGAGGGTTTTGAATCACCTGATCGTTCTGGCGGTAAACAAGACCTGGCACGTTTAAGTTTGGTTTATCACAAAGCAAGGAGTGAAAAAAAGGGTAAATCGTGTTCTCGCCTTCGCCGCAACAAACAAAGTCTACAAACGGAATATTCTTAATAACATCATATGCGGTGGTGTCTGACTGAGGTCCTCCAAATACAATATAGATATTGTTCCATTTAGCTTTTATTAATTCTGCTAATTTAAGGGAGATGTGAAAAGTATCACATCTTGTGTACATAGAAATTATTTTAGGTTTATACGCATCAATTTTAGTGATTGCTTGGTTTTTAAAATCTTCAAATTGAAACACATTTCCAATTTGGCCAAAAGGCAAAATCTTACTCGTAAGACCATTGTTGTTTAAAATTGTACAAAGTTGCATTGTACCTAGAAAGTCGTTTTTAAATGATTTAGACACATTAGGTGTTATAAATAGCACATCGCACATTGTAAGTCCTCCTGTATGTGAAATATTTAAATTCATTTTTTATTTTCGCACAAGATCGATTTAAAGTCAATACTGATGATGACTAACGACGGTGTCAAGTTGTTGAAGACATTGAAACCAAGGGCGGTTCTCTGTCTTTTTTCTAATTCTTTAGATTTTTCTCTACATTTCCCCTGCTTGTTCCCGTCAAACGACTGATTTATCTGATTGACAGACCTTTTATATGTAGTTTATTATCTTAATTCTTCAGAATTTTCTCCGCAATTCCATTGAAGCACGCAAAAAGAATAGCCACAGCGATGTAAATGATTGATATGAGTGGTTCACTCAATAAAAATATGCCCTTTACATTTACTTTATATTACACCATTAAGTTTACTGCTGTCAAGAAAATGTATATAGCATTACAACCCCGGTATGTGTCAAGTAAATATTGGCAAGATTCTTTTGGGGGAAATTTTACGCTCTG
>CAYMHX010000286.1:0-3060 GCA_964390325.1 uncultured Roseburia sp.
ACTTTATGTATTAAATGAGATGGGACAGATGTTTCCGGGAGTACAGGGAGTAAATATTTTTGAAGTAGAAGTTATTCAAATTTCCTCTTTTTTATTTATTGTATTTATGCTTTATGTACTTTTTAAAAGCATAAAAAGTCTTACAGTAAATTGGCTACAGAGTGGCTCATTGAGTGAAGAAAAACATATTCTTTTCAATTATGATACTGTTATGGCATATAACGAAGAAAAGGAAAAAAAGAAAAGTATTATTTTTTCAGTGCCGTTTTTTATAGGAGCTGTCGCTGCATTATATTTTGGGAAAATATGGGGAGGTATCGGCTGTTTAATGCTGGCTGTATTTATGCTTATGCAGCATCGGATAGGATATTCTCTTGCAAAAAAAACAATAAATAAAGAATTATATCTTGCACTTCCACAATGGTTGATGGAGATTGCATTATTGCTTCAAAATAATAATGTACAGGTATCGCTTGGAAAATCCATTTCAGGGGCACCGATAGTTTTGCAAAAGGAATTGTTGCTTTTGATGGAACGGCTTCAGACAGAACCCGATAAATTACAGTCTTATGTAGAATTTTGTAGTAATTTTGATGTGCCGGAAATACAAAGCTGTATGAAAATGCTTCATGCGATTTCAGAATCAGGGACAGGAAATTCTGATATACAGATTAATAATTTGATACAGCGTGTTCACGAAATGCAGAATCAGGCAGATGAAATCCAAAATGAAAACACAGCATTTCAGATGAAAATGATATTTTTATACCCAGTGCTGGCAGCAACTGTAAAATTATTGATTGATTTAACAATTGGAATGTTTTATATGTTCCGGCTTTTGGGAAGTTTGGGAGGCGTGTAAGATGAAACAGATTATTGGAGCATTCGGCACATTGTTTATTCTTATGGTGAATGTATTTATCTGTACAGCAGTAAGCAATGTAAGCGGTTCTGTTGCTGCGGCAAAGGAATTTAAGGCAGATGTGATTGCAGAAATAGAAAACAGTAATTTTAATCCAAATGTGATAAATGCCTGTATCAGTCAGGCAGAGGCGGCAGGATATGAATTACAAATTACAAGCTGTGTATATGATGAAAATAACAATATTCAGACAGCAGAAGTCATATTAACGTATGGTTATAATATGCCATTGTTTGGAATTTCAGAAACAAAGACAACCAGAGGAATTGCAAGATGAAAGATAAGACAAGTATGATAGAAAAGATTTTGATAGTAATTGTTATTGTTTTTCTTGCCATTCTTTTTAAAGAAGAATTTGCGGAAATAATGGAAAGTTGGGAAGTATGGATGTAATTATAGAAGAATTTGGAGAAACATTGCTAGTATTGTTGGCAGGAGGAGCAACGGCAACATTATTTTTTTCAATATTGGAATATGCCACAGCATTTTAGAGAGGACAGGAAAAGACTATGAGAGAAATAATCGAACATATGGGAGTCGGATTTTTGGAAATACTGGGAGTTGTCAGTATCATAGCAGTCTTATTTGTCTATTTGAGCAATGGCGGTATTTTATATGAAATCGTGGCAGATTATATGCAGAGCATCTGTGGTTAGGAGAACGTATGGAACAGATTATCAGAGAGTATGGAGCATTTCTGCTAAGCGGGATAGCAGTTATGTTGTTAATGGGAATTTTATTTAACAGCATAGAAGATGCAGATGGAAATAAAGGAATATTTGCAATGACAGGAGCAAAACTGGAAACAGTGGACAATGATTATAACAGTTATACCGATTTTAAAAATACTTATCAGATAGAAAGTGCCAAGCCTGTACCAGCTATCAATTATAACGGAGGGCATTTATGGGCAGGAACAATCAAATTAACAGATTATATCAAAGCAGAGGATTATGCTGGAAGGACACTGCCGGTAAAAGTGTTGGGAATTTTAAATCCGGATGGAATAGAACTGCTTGATATTTATAACACAGATACGGCTGAAATTTATCTGGAAAAAGCAGGAATTTATACGGTAACAGTAACTGTTGTAGATGATATTAACAAGTCATCAAAATGTATGATTCAGATACCAGTCAACAAATGATAGGTTTTTTATCAAACTTGCTGGCGGCGAACGGTTTGTAAAAACGTTTGCAGACAGCAAGTCCACAGGGGATAGCCGCTTTGGCGGCGTAAGGGGGTGTAACCACCTTGACGGAATAAACTGACACAAATAGAAAAGACATAAAAATTTTAGCTCTATAAAAAACGGAGTAATACAATGAAAAATATAGCATTGGGAATTATAAACATTATTTTGGGAACATTGACATTAATGATTGTAATGTCTGTATATGGGAGGATGAATCGAAGCATGGAAATGCAAAGCAGCCTTTCTTCTGTTGTGGAAGAAACCGTAGAAAATATGACAGTAAATCCGAAATATACTATCCATAATACAAATGAATGGTTTGCAGATTTTGTACAAAATCTTTCTGTCAGATTAGATACTCAGTCTGACATTACAGTAGAAATCATGCAATGTAATAAGGAAAAAGGAATTTTATCCGTAAAAGTAACAGAAACATATCTGCATCCCAACGGAAAGCAAGGGACAGTAGTATGTGAAAGGAACGTGATTTTAAATAAATTACAAGAGGATGCACCAGAGAGATATACGGTAGCATTTTATGTGGGAACAGAACTGTATAAGGAATACTCGGTCTGGGAAGAAAATAAAATAAATGTTCCAGCCAGTCCACAAAATGTGACAGGTACATTTCATGGATGGGTAGATGAACATGGAAATACAGTGGATTTTTCGCAGCCTATCACAGAAAATGTTATCTGTTATGCAGATATAAGTTAAAACAAAATATTGAAAGCACTGCCTGAAGATGTTATACTAAAGGTGGTGCTGCCAAAAACGGTAGGCGGTTAGCCCTTTGCCAGAATATTACATTCTGAGAACTTCCAGAATCTATGGTGGGGATTCGGATGGAAAATAAGAGGAAAGGGGTACGCAAGGTACATAAGTGCAGATGAGTGACTTCGAAATACTTTCATTAGTAATAATGATTTTAGGGATAGTAGTC
>CAYMHX010000287.1:0-3032 GCA_964390325.1 uncultured Roseburia sp.
GAATCTGTACAGGGTCACCGTATACTGTCGCAGAAGATGAGAAAATAATATTTTTACAGCCATGTGCGCGCATTGCATCTACTAATACTAATGTTCCTGCGATATTATTATTATAATATTCCCAAGGTTTTGCAACAGATTCACCAACTGCTTTTAATCCTGCGAAATGAATACAGCTATCAATCTGTTCTTTTTCAAAAATTTCATCTAAAATAACTCTGTCTAAGATATCACCTTTATAAAAAGTAACCTTTTTACCTGTCAAAGCTTCCACTCTTTCTAAAGATTTTTCAGATGAATTACTTAAGTTGTCTAATACTACAACTTCATACCCTGCATTCAGAAGTTCTACGCAAGTGTGGCTTCCAATATAGCCTGCACCACCTGTTACTAAAATTGCCATGTTACATACCTCCTAGATTTTAACTGTTTGTGTAACTACCAATTACGTTCATAGCTACAACGTTTTCTGATACTTCTATCTTATCTCTAAATAGGAAAAAAGTACAGTCCCAAAGTGTGTAAAAATATGTAAAAATGTTGCATAATATTTTATTTTTTCTTATAATGAAACTATATAACTATTCAGAGCAGGTCAAAACACTTGCTGTTTTGACCAAAAGAAAGTGATACAGGAGTGCAAAAATTTAAAATCAGGAGTCTAAACCTTATGAGCCGATACAAAAATTCCTACAAAGTCACCGAAAAAGAATTAGTTTCTCTATCTGTCTATAATGTAGGCTGTCAAAAATGTACCCCCCTTTATCAATGGGGACCAGGCATCAGAGACCACTATCTCATTCATTATGTCATTTCCGGAAAAGGCTATTATAAAGTAAAAAATAAAGTTTTTTCACTTAGTACAGGAGATACTTTTTTAGTTTATCCTAATACAGAGGTCAGTTATTATGCCGATGAGCAGGAACCATGGGAATATACTTGGGTAGGCTTTACCGGAAGCGATGCCTCCACCATTCTAAATGCAACAGATTTTTCTCCTTTTTCTCCAGTTATACATCATACACCATTAGGAGATTCCATCCATCGCCAGCTTCTTCATATTTACGATGCCAGAGGAAATCAATTTGAACACGCAGTAGAAATGACAGGAAGACTTTATACCATGCTTGCTATGTTTATGCATGGTGCATCTAAAACATCGAATAAAAATACAACCGTTACCTATGTACAAAAAGGAATTGAATATATTACCGCAAATTATTCTTATAGTATCACCATAGAAGATATCGCAGATTATGTTGGTTTAAGCAGAAGTCATCTGTTTCGGTCTTTTGAATCCGTATTAGGACAATCTCCCAAAGAATATTTGACTGAATTTCGTATGAAGCAAGCCTGCTATTTGTTGGAACATTCCTCACTTTCTATTACAGCGATTGCTAATTCCATTGGATTTGATAACAGCCTGTACTTTTCTAAAACCTTTCATAAATGGAAAAATATGTCCCCAAAAGAATATCGAAAACAGCACAAACCGATATCTTAACTTTCTAATATGCAAAAAACTCATTCCAAATGCTTACACATTTGGAATGAGTTCATCTATCAATAATTTATTAAGCTACTGCTTTTTTTGCTAATTCAGCTAATGTTGCAAAACCTGCTGCATCATTTACTGCCATTTCTGCTAACATTTTACGGTTGATTTCAACACCTGAAACCTTTAATCCGTGCATCATCTGGCTGTAAGAGATACCATTCATACGAGCTGCTGCGTTGATACGAGCAATCCATAACTGACGGAACTGTCTCTTTCTTTCTTTTCTACCAGCGTAAGAACTTGTTAAGGCTCTCATCACTGACTGTTTTGCTACTCTATACTGTTTAGATCTAGCGCCTCTGTAACCTTTTGCTAATTTTAATACTCTATTGTGTTTCTTCTTAGCGTTTAAGCCGCCTTTAATTCTTGCCATGACTTCTTCCTCCTACTCCAATTTCTTATACGTATGGTAAAATCTTCTTCATTGTCTTAACATTTGTTGCATCAACCATAGCTGGTTTTCTAAGATTTCTCTTATTCTTTGTTGTTTTCTTTGTTAAGATATGTCTCTTATAAGCTTTACTTCTTTTTAATTTTCCTGTTCCTGTAACTTTGAAACGTTTTGCAGCTGCTCTGCTAGTTTTCATTTTTGGCATAATATAGTCCTCCTTAAATAAATCATTCGTAACTGTTTTAGTGTCTTTACAGCCACGATACAAAATAGTTAGTTGCATTATCTTCGTTCTGCCAACACCATACCAATACTTCTGCCTTCAACCTTCGGTGCTTTCTCCACTACTGCTACATCACTTAAATTCTCAGCAAAATCATCCAAGATATGCTTGCTCGCATTCATATGAGCCATTTCACGTCCGCGGAATCTCAAAGTAATCTTTACTTTATCCCCCTTAGAAAGAAACTTTCTTGCAGCATTCATTTTGGTGTTCAAATCGTTCACATCAATGTTTGGTGATAAGCGGATTTCCTTAACTTCAACAACCTTCTGCTTCTTCTTGGCTTCTTTCTCTTTTCTAGCCTGTTCATAACGGAATTTACCGTAATCAACAATCTTACATACAGGCGGTTTTGCAGTTGGAGCAATCTTTACTAAATCAAGTCCTGCTTCCTCAGCTAATTTCATAGCTTCTCTTGCTGACATAATGCCGAGCTGTTCTCCATTTTCTCCAATCAGACGGACTTCTCTGTCCCTAATCTGTTCATTAATCATTAATTCGCTAATGGCTTTGTACCTCCAAAATAAAAAAGTGGATAGACAGACTATCCACAATCAATCAAAAATACGCACATTTACTATGTGAGGCTCTTGAACTATAAACCATGAGTCATGTGAAAGCTTCTTATCCGTATCTTTCTATCAGATAAAAATCTTTATGCTCCGGTGAGAGTGGATACTCTACTTCGTTTTCTAACAACTTCTAGAGTTTAACACAAGAACTATTTTCTGTCAAGAACTTTTTTGGTAACAGTTCAGCCATCAGCCAAAATGAAAAACATCAGATGCTTGCATCATGAT